>CBFGYQ010000086.1:0-7716 GCA_965652995.1 uncultured bacterium | reverse complement strand
GCCTTGCTTACTTCATTTGATTTTATTCCCTTCATAGTTTGTTCTATAACTAAGTCTGAATTGTCGGCAATTAGTTTATGAGTAAAGATGTTTTTAGAGCTTTCCTTTACATTAACCAAGATGGAGTAAATACCCTGACTATAGGTTGGTATCACCGAGCTATTTTCACCAATGCGATAGCTGTAAGAGCGTGGTACTATAAATGCTTGTCCATCCAGTCGTTTACCTTTTAGCTTGTTGTAATAATCGCTATACTCTGCATCATTTTTATCCATGGGGATGTTGCGTAGCGGCAGGAAGAAAGTACCTAACACAACATTAGAATTGATTTGTCCGGTTTGGGTAACGTAGGTCGTATAAAATGTAATTTCAAAATCCATATTCAGTTTAGGGTTTTCTTTCGCAAGTAGTTTCGCCTTAGCATAGTCCACCTTAATATCTGCAAGTTTCAAATGAAAAAAACTGTTGTTGATGATCTCATACGGATTCGTCAAATCCGGTTCGAAGGAGGCGATCATAGCAGTGTCTAATTTCCCATCTTTATTCTTGAAAGTACGCACTACTGTAAAGCCATTGAACTGCATACCTGCGGGGTCAAATACACTTTTTTCAGAAAGCTGATTGTAGAAATAAAGATCATTCAGCGCGAAGCGGTATTGTGCCGAATATTTTTTTTGTTCGTTGGCAATCATCGTTTTAATGCCCGATGTAGCTAAGCTAACAACGCCACCTACCATCGGTGTTGGGTCAAAAAATGCACCACGGACTTTGGCATAAGTGGGTGCAGGTATATCTTGCTTTTTCAATTTCGCATAATCTATCAGCTCTTTGGTCTCATCCACTTTCATGGCTAACGATTCTCCTTTTTTCTGGGAACCGTATTTAGAACTTTTACAAGCTGTGAAAGACAGCATCAATACTCCTACTGTCAAAATGCTAAGGGAAGGATAGTTCATGTTTTTCGTTAGGGATTTGAATTCTTGTCTTCAAATTTAATTATTATAGATGAACTGTCTAATGGAAGGATGCTGCAAGAAGGATTTTTATAAGAAATTAAGCAGAGAATATTATTTTTATTAGCTATTAAAATATCCCCTAAAATGAAACAAAAAACCTTGTTGCTATCCATAGTAATTTTCGCAATTTTTTACAACGCAAATGCTATTAACAAACACGCGCTCATTATTGCCATTGGTAACTATCCTACAGAAAAAACAGGGTGGTCACAAATATCGAGTAATAGGGATGTAGTGTTTATTAAAAATGCTTTGACAAATCAGAATTTTGATCCTACTAATATTAGTATTCTTGAAGACCAAAACGCAACAATGAAGGGTATTTCATCTGCGCTTGAAAAATTGATTGCTGGTGCGAATAAAGGTGATGTGGCTTTGATCCACATTTCTTCTCATGGTGAACAAGTGCAAGATGATAATGGAGATGAAACAGATGGGTTAGACGAAGCGATTGTAACGTATGATGCTATTGCTCCTTCTAAAGCTAGCAGGGATAAAATACCCTTTTCAAAGGCACAAGCAGATTATTTAAGAGATGATTTGTTTGGCGATTATATCAACCGTCTTAGAGAAAAGCTCGGCCCCAAAGGAGATGTGATCGTATTAATCGATGCCTGTCATTCTGGAACCGGTACCAGAGGTTTTGCAAAAGTTAGAGGAGGAGAGCCTGCTTTGATTGGCAATGATTTCAACAGCAAACCGTCAACAACAAAAGACAATGGTGTGTTTAAAGAGAAATCTGGAGGAGAAGATCAGTTAGCAACTTATATTGTTTTTTCAGCTGCAAGAGCGGAAGAACTTAATTATGAAAGCTTAGGCGATGATCAAGAATGGATGGGTTCACTTACGTATGCAGTGAGTAAATCACTCCAAAATGTTGAAAAAGGAATTACATATAGAGGGCTATTTAGCAAGATACAAGGAGTGATGAGTCTTAAAGCACCTAAGCAAAGTCCGGTAATGGAGGGTACAGGAATGGATAGGCAATTGTTTGCAGGTAAGGTAGAAACACAAAAACCTTATACTGAGATAGAACGTTTCCTAGATGATAAGCAGATACAAATTAAAGCTGGTCGCTTGTCTGGACTTACAAATGATTCCAAAGTAAAACTTTATCCTAGTGGCACAATTAACCCGGAAATAGCTACACCAATTGCAGAGGGTACTATCACCAATACCACTAATTTCAATGCTATTGCAGACCTGAATAAAAGTATAGAACGTAAAAAAGGTGATGCGTTACCTTGGGTTTTCGTTACAGAAATAAATTATGACGATCCTGTTCTAGTGAAAATTGTTTCTAAAACGCAACCCACCCGCGGTTTCTCATCAGGCTTTGCAAACAATGAAGTGGAAGCCATAAAAGCATCTGTCAAAAACTTACCAAGAATAAAAATAGACCAATCGGAAAAAACGGATTTAGTGCTTACTAAAGGAGTTAATGAAGATTCAATAATTACCGCGAGCGACAGACGATTGTTTACAACAGTAAAAGCATCTAACGCCGCTGAGTTGAACAAAGCCCTAAACGGATACGCACAATACAAGTTTCTGAAAGACTTGAAAATAGAAGATCCAAATATTAATGTAGAAGTAGTTTTGGTGCCGGTGATCAATGGCAATGCGGATGTAAGTAAGATTGAATCTAAAAAAGTAAATGGTGTTTATGAATTTGCAAAAGGGGATCAATTTGTTTTACTGGTAAATAATAAAAGCGACTTTCCTGTGTATGTGAATGTACTTGATATACAACCCGATGGAGTGGTGAATAAGATATTGCCTAACACACGTCCGAGAGGAAATATGAAGCCAATATATCCATCAGACCTGAAAATAAAAGAAAATAGCTCTGTACTATTTAAGGATTATGTGATCAAAGTAGGGCCGCCTTATGGCAATGAGGTCTTCAAAGTATTCCTTTCCAAAGAAGAGATCAATATGGAAAACCTCTCCAATACACGAGGTAGTTTTTCTGCCTTAGAGGATATGGTTAAAAATTCATCGGACATAGCAACCCGCGGAGCAGATGTGCTGAATGTAAGTGAAGCAGATGGTGCAACTGCGGATGTGACATTTATTATAAAAGAAAAGTAGTGAATAAAACTAGATGTCAAAGAGATGCTACCATGAAAAACGCCCCACAATTTGTGGGGCGTTTTTAACTATTTAACTAATTATCAGTTTATCCAAATTATGCTGTCACTTTATTTCCTTTAGCTTTTGCTACTACTTCCTCTTCGATGTTGCGAGGAGCTTGCGCGTAGTGGCTAAATTCCATTGTAGAAGACGCACGACCGGAAGACAATGAACGAAGTTGCGTTACATAACCGAACATTTCACTCAATGGAACTTTCGCTTTGATAACCTGTGCATTGTTACGTGTATCCATACCTTCTAGCATAGCACGACGACGATTAAGGTCACCTGTTACATCACCCATGTATTGGTCAGGAGTAGTCACTTCCACTTTCATGATCGGTTCAAGGATGATGGGCTTTGCTTTTTTACCGGCTTCACGGAAACCAGATTTAGCACAAAGCTCGAAAGACATAGAGTCAGAATCCACATTGTGGAAAGAGCCGTCGAAAATACGGATACGCATATTCTCAACAGGGAAACCAGCCAAAGGGCCTGTAGTCATAGAGCTTTCAAAACCTTTCTGAATTGCAGGGATAAATTCACGAGGAATAGAACCGCCGAAGATGTCATTGATGAATTGGTAGTTGCCTTTTCCTTCTTTCAAAAATTCTTCATCTGCAGGTCCGATCTCAAACATGATATCTGCGAACTTACCACGACCACCTGATTGTTTTTTAAATACTTCACGGTGTTCGATCTTCATAGTGAACGCTTCTTTGTAAGCTACCTGTGGCGCACCTTGATTTACTTCCACTTTAAACTCACGACGCATACGGTCAATGATGATTTCTAAGTGCAATTCACCCATACCGCTAAGGATCGTTTGTCCTGTATCTTCGTCTGTTTTCACTCGAAGCGTAGGATCTTCTTCTACAAGTTTAGCAATAGCCATACCCATTTTATCAACATCAGCTTGCGTTTTAGGTTCTACAGCTATTGATATTACCGGTTCAGGAATGAACATGTTTTCCAACACGATCGGATGTTTTTCATCGCAAAGGGTATCACCGGTTTTGATGTCTTTAAAACCTACAGCTGCACCGATATCGCCTGCTTCGATGTAGTCGATTGGGTTTTGTTTATTGGCGTGCATCTGCATGATACGAGAGATACGCTCGTTTTTACCTGAACGTACATTCAATACATAGCTACCAGCATCTAAACGACCTGAATAAGCACGGAAGAACGCCAAACGACCTACGAAAGGATCGGTCATGATCTTGAACGCCAATGCAGAGAATGGTTCTTTTGCATCAGGCTTACGTACCAATTCTTTTTCAGGATCATCAGGGTCAGTTCCTTTGATCGCTTCAATATCAACCGGTGAAGGCAGATAACGGATAACGCAATCCAGTGCTTTTTGAACACCTTTATTTTTATATGAAGAACCGCAAAGCATAGGGATGATAGAAAGGTCTATCGTTGCTTTACGAATAGCTTCATGAATTTCTTCTTCAGAGATCGTATTAGGATCGTCAAAGAATTTCTCCATCAATTTATCGTCATATTCTGCAACTGCTTCTACCAACTTAGCTCTCCATTCGTTTGCTTCATCTACCATGTCAGCAGGAATTTCGCTTTCAGTATAAGTCATACCTTGCGTAGCATCATCCCAAACGATAGCTTTCATCGTCACTAGATCTACCACACCTTTAAAATTATCTTCTGCACCGATTGGCAATTGCAAAGGCACAGAGTTGGCACCCAACATTTCACGTACTTGCTTTACCACCATTAGGAAGTCAGCACCGATACGATCCATTTTGTTTACAAAACCGATACGTGGTACACGGTAGCGATTCGCCTGACGCCATACAGTTTCCGACTGAGGCTCAACGCCATCAACTGCAGAGAACAATGCCACAAGACCATCCAATACACGCATAGAGCGTTCTACCTCAACGGTAAAATCCACGTGACCCGGAGTATCGATGATGTTGAACTTGTATTTTTTAGCATCGTCTGTAGGTTTGCCCTGTACTGTCGGGAACTGCCAAAAACAGGTTGTAGCCGCAGAAGTGATGGTGATACCGCGCTCTTGCTCCTGAGCCATCCAGTCCATCGTTGCAGCACCTTCATGTACTTCACCTATTTTGTGATTTACACCGGTGTAATAAAGAATACGTTCTGTCGTAGTGGTTTTACCGGCATCAATGTGCGCTGCAATACCAAAGTTGCGCTGTAAGCGTAAGTCTGCCATTATTATAGTTTAATTACTTGTTTAAAAATTTTGAGGTGCAAAGGTAGGGGAATTGTATGGAAAAAATAACGATTGATTCAGATGCGAGTTGTAATTTTTATAGCAAGTGGAGTAGAATTGAAAAAGGATACATAACAATTGTAATGAAAATCCATTTTCAATTTATTTCAATATTTTAGCATTTATCAAAGTGTAACCTATGAAAAATATTGTGAGATTGGCGGCTGTAGTATTGTTGGTGTTTGTTGTTTCATGTAAAAAAAAGGACGGTGCTAATCAAAACTTAGATCCCAACAAACAAGACTCCACCAATTACATGTCCACTAAAGTAGGCTCTTGGTGGTTGTTTGGTGCGAGAAACGGGGAAGTGACAAAAAGAATGGCGACGGGCAGAGATTCGATGAAAAACGGATTGCGTTTCAGCTATTTCGAAAGAATGGACACCACTTCTGATTACAATACCATTACTCCCGAATATTTTGGGAAGAACGAAAATAAATATCTGTCTTTGTTTGATTTTGATGGCGGTGGAACGAATTATGCCACTTTGGTTTTCTTAATGGATGATGTAAATGCTGGTTCTTCTTGGACGAATACACAGGATTATACCTACGGCAGTTATAAGCTCAACCTATACGTGGAAAGTAATGTAGAGTTTGTTGACGGTACGCTTACACTAGGGAATACAACATATACGGGCGTTACTAAAGTGCATAATAAGCTAAAAGGCAAGCTACAGTTACAAGCAGGTTATTTAGATGCCGGGAAATTGGATATATGGTTTGCAAAAGGTATTGGCGTCATTAAGCAAGATGTGGACATCAATATTTTAAGTTTTGCTACTAAAAAGCATACAGATTCATTGCTCGATTATCATATTGTCAATTGATTTGTCTGTCTATTGCACACTTTAAATGTGTGGGCTGAGTTTATCGAAGCCTTGCCAACGTTTCATTTTGATAAGCTTAATGAACCTTTAAACAGGATATAGAAAAACAGCAATAGCCGCTCTCACAAGAACGGCTATTGTTTTATATAATAAAGTCGAAAATTATTTTACTTCAGCAACCAATGCTTTAAATGAAGCTGGTTCATTCATAGCAAGGTCAGCAAGCACTTTACGATTAAGGTTGATCTCTTTTGCAGCCAACTTACCCATAAACTGAGAATAGCTGATACCTTCTTCACGACAAGCTGCATTGATACGTGCGATCCACAAGCTACGGTAATCGCGTTTTTTCAATTTGCGACCTACGTATTTGTAGCCCAAGCCTTTTTCCAACACGTTTTTGGCAACGGTATATACATTTTTACGTTTGCCATAGAAGCCTTTTGCTTGCTTCAATACTTTCTTTCTTCTTCTGTGTGATGCTACCGCATTTACTGAACGTGGCATATGTTAATAAATTAAAAAGTCAAAAATTAATTAAGTAAAAGAATTAACGCAGACAAAGCATACGTTTTACCAAGTTTTCGTTGGATGGGTGAACGTAAGCACTTTGGCGCAAATGGCGTTTGCGTTTAGTAGCTTTTTTGGTCAAAAGGTGACTTTTAAAAGCTTTATATCTGCGAATCTTCCCTGTACCGGTTACTTTAAAGGTTTTTTTAGCACGGGAATGCGTCTTCAACTTAGGCATGGTTAAAAATTTGGGATGGCAAAGGTAAGGGAATAATTCAAAAATCGAAAAAGAAAATTGAAAAACTTAAATGTTTACTCAAATCAGTTGATTTTCAATGGGAAAAATGAATTTTTTTGTACAGGCTATTTTCAAGAAACCTGATATTTTTGCACCTTATCATTTGCAAATGGCTTACAAGAAACAAGAACATTTTGACGAGGATATCACTAAAAAACTGTCTGAAAATTACAGTAATGCGATATCACTATTAGGAGAGGATGTGCAAAGAGAGGGGTTGTTGAAAACGCCCGAAAGGATTGCTAAGGCTATGCAATACATTACTTCCGGCTATCAAATGGATGCAAAAGAAGTGTTGAATTCTGCAAAATTTCATGAATCATACAGTGAAATGGTGATTGTGAAGGATATTGAATTATACTCGATGTGTGAACACCATATGCTTCCTTTCTTTGGAAAAGCGCACATAGCCTATATACCAAATGGTTGGATAACTGGATTAAGTAAAATCGCCCGTGTAGTAGATTGTTATGCCCGCAGATTGCAAGTGCAGGAGCGAATGACTCACCAAATTTTAGATGCTATACAAGACACATTAAATCCTTTGGGCGTAGCTGTAGTGATAGAAGCAAAACATCTTTGTATGATGATGCGCGGAGTATCAAAACAAAATAGTGTTACCACCACATCAGCCTTCAGCGGTCAGTTCGAAGCCAATGAAACA
>CBFGYQ010000085.1:0-7750 GCA_965652995.1 uncultured bacterium | reverse complement strand
TCAATGAAAGTTTATTATTGTATTCGTTAGAGCCTTTAGAATCTGTAAACGCGTAAATTTCTACACTAAGGGAAGGATTATCCTGCATAAAGTTGACAAGAGAATCCATAGCAGCAATTGATTCTGGTCTCAAATCTGATTTATCAAAGTCAAAATAGACGTTACTCACACGGAAAGCATTGGTAATTTCATCCATATAGACAGTTACATACGCTGTATCATCCGGATCAGTACGTTTAACATCCATTGTGTTGACAGTAGCACGGGTAGATGAAAGTCCTTGTTTATCACCTGTAATTACATATGTATGCCCGCGTTGCATGCTAAATGCAAAATTTCCATCTGCTGAGTTATAAGTTTTCAATTCACCTTTATCATTCACCATCTTAGCAACAGCTTCTGGTATTAATTCGTTTGTTTCGCGACTCAAAATCTTCCCAATTACAACAAGGCGTGGTTCGTATTGTATTCTCCAAATATCGTCGCAACATGTTGGATTCTTAAGTGCAATAGAACCAATTCTGTTTGATACTACATACGCGTCTGGTTTTCCAGCCGGATCTTTGATAAAATAAAGGTCATCAGCAGAAGTATTGATAGGATAGCCCAAATTTGTAATGTTTGTATAACGTGAAGGACCACCGTCAGCAGAGAACACATCAAATCCACCCATATTAATCCATCCGTTTGAAGAGAAATACAATTTATTTACACGGGTATCGTAGTAAGGTGATATTTCATCCATTTCAGTATTGACCTGCTTACCAGCATTTTGAGGACGACGGTAAGTATTATTTCTTGGATCTATTACAGAATACCAAATATCGAAACCACCGCGGCTTTGTAACTTGCGATTAGATGAGAAAAACAATACTTCTTTTTTACCCACTTTAGCTACAAACGGTTGTGTGTTAGAACCTCCTTCATTGATACCCTCACCCAATTCATCTGGATCACTCCATTTTGCTCCTTCGAATTTTGATACATAAATTTTACAAATTACTTTTCCAGAATCTTCTTCGCCGCATTTTGTAAAGTAAAATCTGTCACCACCAGGACTATACACACCGTTACCAACATGCACCCTAGAGTCATTAAAATTACCATCATTGAATCTTAGTGCCCACTGAAATGAATCTACATCCTCAACAAATTTTTGTTTACGAGATACCATTAAGCGAGATACATAGTCTCCCCTATTAGACTTATCAGCATCAATCACTTGATTTTGACTCATTGTACCAAAAAGCAAAGCTGTATCTCCTAACGGATAAGGAGAAAGTTCTGTATAAGCACTATTCACATTAGGTCCTGCATTTTTAATAGTTACAGGCTGTGGGTCTTTAATAGTATTTTTCGCCATATTCGCACCATCTATTTCTTTTTTAGCACGAATCTTCAACTTCTTATAAGTTTTCGGATTATCAGAAATAAATTTATTGAATGCTGTTATAGCCGCGTCGTACTCCCCTTGCATCTTCAGCATCACAGCTTCCTTATATATCGCTTCAGGATATAATTTTGGTGCGGTAGCATACGCCTCATGATAGTATGCTGCAGCAGGTACATAGTCACGCGTAAACCATGAACATTCAGCTAACTGATATGTAAGATATGGATTACGAGGTTGCTCTTCTTTCAATTGCTGATAGTATTCAATAGCATTGAAATAGCTTCCTGATTTGAACAAATCATCTGCCCAACGAAGTTTCTTGTAGTAGGGAAGATTTTTTACAGGGTCATTCGCTTTATTCCTGTATTTGTCTTTTTGTTGTTGAGCGTTTGCATCGAACTGAATTGTTACCAAAGCTGTTGCCAATACTAAAAGCAGCCAATTTTTTCTCATGTGCGCGAACCTTATTAGAATGGGATAAAACGTTATTAATGGGATAAAAGTAATAGATTGTTTAAAAAAAAGAAAGGGCTAAAAGATTTTTTTGCCCTTTCACACAATTTTTTTTTTTTAGAATCGTGAGCACGGGTAAACTAAACGACGTGCAAAATCAAGTGGATTGGGGCCAATGAAACGCAAAGCGATCTCAAAACCACCGTTTCCGTTAGACGCAGTTTTCAAATTAGAAGTGTTATAATCGTATGCTACACCAAAACGAACTCCTTTCCACTCTAAACCTGCGTTAAACATAATAGCATCATTTGCCCTATACCAGGCACCTGCAAATACTGCTGTTGCAATGGAACGAAATTGATCTTCACCAACAATCAAATGAAATTCGTTACCGGCTACTAATTCATACGCAGATGCTTGTGATTGATAAAGAACTCCTGGACGTAAACTAAATTTATCATTCAAATATGCAATAGCACCTACCTGAGCTGCATACCTGATACCTAATCCAACCTCACTATTAGCCACTTTACGTAAAGATTCAGACGGTTGGTTCAAATTCATTGCAGACAACCCTATAGTATAGCCAAAATTCTCACCAGTACTCTGTGACCACGCTATACCTGCATTAACAGTAAAGTAATCAGTCTTGTTATTCAAATTAGCTTCTTGTGGACCAAAAAAACCACCGTTGTCATATTGATTTTCAAAGTATAATTTGCTTAAGTCAATACTTTTTTGCGTATAACCTCCTTGCAAACCTATGGTTAGTGCCTTGTCCGCTTTTTCACCTAAAAATTTGTGATATGCAACAGAAGCTAAACCGGTAAAATTTTGAAGATTACCATCACCTGCCCTGTCATTGTAAAGCTGCACACCTACTGCTAAATAATCATCTGTAGTTAGGTCTTGAATAATAGGAGCATCAAAAGATGCGGCAATGGTCTTAAATGGAACTGTAACACTTCTCCACTGATCTCTATAGATAGCAGCTACACGATATTGCCCGTTGAAAGCCCCTGTAAATGCGGGGTTTACGATAAGCGGGTTCATGTTGAACTGAGTGAAGTGTACATCCTGTGCAAATGCTGATGAACTTAAACTTAGCGCTAGTGCAGTGGTAACGCCGGCACGGATAATTGTATTTTTCATGATCATGGTGTACGAATCCTTAAAAATATATGTTATTGTAGGTTTCTCTTAATAAATTTTACAGAATCAAAAAACAGCATTATTTTATTACAAATGCTACAATAAAGGTTGAAAATACACAATTATTTGAAACATACAACTGTTCTAATTTTCCACACAAATCTAAAACGAACTAAAATCTTCCTTTATTTCTGGTAAAAGACAGCGACATCCCAGAAAACGTTTGCAAAATCAAAGTTTATTTTTTCAATTACAACAAACAGACTTTCTAAAAACGCAGAGTTCTGTAATATTGTAACTAATACATTTTTGCCAACATGGCTCAGACAAAATCCAGAAAAAAAACAACACCAACACCTGTAAATACTCCACCTAAAATTGACAAAAAAAAGCAGTTGCGCTTGGCTTTTGGAATGCTTTTCCTATTGGTAGGCGCGTATGTCACACTTGTTATCATCAGCTATTTCTTTACTTGGCAAGCCGATCAGGATCTTATTGCAGGCACACTGACAGAGAACACCAACCCTAATGCTGTGCAAAACTGGGGTGGAATGCTTGGAGCTAAATTATCACACAACTTAGTTTATCGCGGAGCCGGAATTATTTCTATATTATTAGGTGTTTGGGTGATGGCGTTGGGGCTTAATCTGCTTTATGGAAGACGTGTATTACCCATCATGCAATACTTGCGTTGGTTTTCAATCGTTGTTTTGATGGTTGCTCCGTTACTGGCATACGTAATTCCAAATTCGAGTTTTCCTTATGGTGGTGCGCTAGGTAATCAAGCTATCGCAATGATGAACAACTACATTGGAAAAATGGGAACGGGTTTCATAATTGGGGGCGTTGCTTTGTTTTTCATAACCACCATTTTCGCACTCGATATTTCTCCACTTATCAGAAAAGCCCGTAACCGTGCTAAAAAACTAAGAACTGATCTGATTACAAAACTTCCCGAAAATGCACAACTAAATGGTGATGACAATACTAACAAAAATGAAGTAAGTGCATTGAAGAATATTGATGAAGAAAATACCGCGAACGAATATGAACTTACATTATCAGAAAGAGATAGTGACGATGTAAGTCAAGTAAACTCAAACTCCCCATTGGTTATGATGGAAGACAAAGCAGAAGCTACGAAAGAACATCATGAAATAGAGCTTGAAATACCCAAAAAAACACAGCGTAAAGAGGAGAAGTTTTCATTTGAAGTAATACAACAAGATGATGAACCGGTTATAAAACATGGCGCGCATATAAGTGTTGAAGACCATGAACCTTATGCGCCCGAACTCGATCTTCCTGATTACAAATTCCCAACACTTGATTTGCTTGAAGACCGTTCTGAAACCATTACACTTGACAAAGAAGAACTAGAAAAAAACAAGAACCAAATCATTCAAACACTTCGAAGTTTTGGTATAGAAATACAAAGAATATCTGCAACTGTAGGACCTACTGTTACGCTGTATGAAATAGTTCCTGCTGAAGGTGTTCGCATCTCTAAAATCAGAAACTTAGAGGATGATATCGCCTTGAATTTAGCAGCACTCGGCATACGTATCATTGCTCCAATACCAGGCAAAGGAACCATAGGCATAGAAGTGCCTAACGCCAATAAGCAGATCGTTTCAATGCGTGCATTGTTATCCAGCGAAAAATTTGTGAATTCTAAAATGAGTTTGCCTATTGCGATCGGTAAAAAAATTGACAATGAAAACTACATTATAGACCTCGCCACTATGCCGCACTTGCTGATGGCAGGAGCTACGGGTCAAGGTAAATCAGTTGGTATCAATGCTCTACTTGTTTCATTGCTTTATAAAAAGCATCCTTCGCAAGTAAAGTTTGTAATGGTAGATCCCAAAAAGGTGGAGTTGTCAATTTATAAAACAATTGAAAAACATTTTCTTGCAAAACTACCCAACGAAGAAGAAGCCATTATCACCGATACCAAAAAAGTGATCTATACATTGAATGCACTTTGCATAGAAATGGATAACCGCTATGAATTATTAAAAGAAGCAGGTGCTAGAAACATTAAAGAATACAATGAAAAATTTATCAATAGAAAACTCAATCCACAACGAGGTCATAAATATCTTCCTTTCATAGTATTAGTTATAGACGAATTTGCCGATCTTATTATGACTGCTGGTAAGGAAGTGGAAATGCCAATTGCCAGATTGGCACAGCTTGCGCGTGCAATTGGTATTCATTTAATAATTGCCACACAACGCCCTTCTGTGAATGTGATCACAGGTACTATCAAAGCCAACTTCCCAGGACGTATCGCATTTAAAGTTTCTGCAAAAGTAGATAGCCGTACAATTTTGGATGTGGGTGGTGCAGACCAATTGATAGGTCGCGGAGATATGTTGATCTCTCATGGCAGTGAATTACTTCGTGTACAATGTGCTTTTGTTGATACTCCAGAAGTAGAAAAAATCGTTGATTTTATCGGAGAGCAAAGAGGATACGCCACAGCCTTTGAGCTACCGGAATATGAGGGAGAAGATGAGGCAAATGATAAAGTGGTTGACCTTTCTAACAGAGATAAATTATTTGAGGATTGCGCAAAAGTGGTTGTTCAAACGCAGTCCGGTTCTACATCCATGCTACAAAGAAGATTCAATCTTGGCTACAATAGAGCAGGTAGAATCATGGATCAGCTAGAAGCTGCAGGCATTGTAGGTGCTGCAGCAGGCAGCAAACCACGTGAGGTTCTATTTCATACAGAAACAGAGTTGGAACAGTTTTTGGTAACATTAGGGTGATAGCAAAATTTGTTATTCCCTCTTAATCATTTTAATAAATAAACAAATAAATAAACAGCAATAACTAATGAAAAAACTAATGATGCTATGTGCATTTGCACTAGCAGTAATGACGCAAACAGCACATGCACAAGATGCTAAAGCAAAATCTATTTTAGACAAAGCAGCAAAAAAGATGAACAGTTTAAAATCTTTGAAAGCCAACTTTTCTCTTTCTGTGAAAAGTGCCAGTGGTAAGACCGCACAAAGCAAAAAGGGAAACTTTTTCATGAAGGGGAATAAATATAGAGTAGCAATGGGCGATCAAGAAATCATCTGCGATGGCAAAACCGTGTGGACTTATGTGAAAGCTGCAAACGAAGTACAAGTGAGCAATTACAATCCTTCGGAAGCAACAGTATCACCTACAAAACTATTTACCAATTTTTATGATGCTGAATATAGTTACAAGTATGCGGGCAGTAAATCGTTTGCCGGGAAAGCTTCTGACATCATAGAAATGACACCCAAAAGCAGTTCAAAACAATTCAAAAAAGTATTGCTAGCTATTGATAAATCCAGCGTTATTGCAGGCGGAGATGTCATTGAAAAAAACGGCAATCAATACCATTATGAAGTAAGTGGATTTTCTCCCAATGCTTCTGTGACAGATGCGACATTCACTTTTGACACTAAAAAATATCCTAACGTAGAAGTAGTGGATTTAAGATAATTAGTCATCTTCCTCAAAAAAAACCGACACCTTTCAAGTGTCGGTTTTTCTATTCAACTATTCCTTAAAGTTATTTCCAATTCATTCGTTGTCTTAAGCTTCTTATCTGCTCCATGTGATGTCTGCCATGCCATGCGTATAAATCCGTCATTTCCCATATAGGCACATAACGTTCATGTTCAGGATGAAAATAATTACGTTCCCAATCTGCATCGGTCATATTGCGAAGCGTCTGCACCCAACGGCGATGCAAAGCATGCAACAATGTGATAGAAATATTGACAGGGACATTTTCTATTTCAGATAATTCTGCCCAAAGTTTTTCATCATATGGCTTCACAACAGGGCTTTCTTCAGTTAAGGTAAGTTTAAGGCGCACATAAGCATTCATGTGACTATCTGCCAAATGATGAATTACCTGATTTACAGTCCAGCCACCTTCGCGATAAGAAGTATCTAATTGCGCTGCATCTAAATTTTCAATTACGGCATCAAGCCAAGAGGGAAGAGCTTCCAATGCTGCTATCCATTCTGTTTGCATTTCGGGTTCATATCGTTCCATTGGTTGAAACTTGCCTATAGGGTATGCATACTGTTCATGACTATCGTCCATAGATGGGAAAATTATTTACACAAAGATAATTGTTACTACAACTTCATTCGTTGTTTGAAGTAAGGAGTAAAATAAGAGCTAAGACTTGCATAAGGAATATACACTTGCATCTGTCCTTGTGCATAAGAAGCTATCTCGTAAGGATTGTATAAAAAATTAAGTCCGGTGGTAGTAATAGCAAAATTATTTGTGGTAGCAAGATAAGACTCAAACAACACTTCGGTTAAAGGTCTTGGCCGTGGTATTTTTTGATCTTTACGAAATTGCGTTTCTAATATTCTTTGTAAAGAAATACTATCAATAGCTATAACATCTTGCAGTGTCAAAACTTTCTTGTTTTGTACGTCATAGTTTTCATACAAGGTACCGTAATTGCCGTGTGCGCCACCTGTATATGAATACACGTTGCTTTCAATCACCACAAATCCATTTTCATTGTACAATAACTTGTTATCAAGGCTTTCGTCATGGTTCATACTGTACCTATATTCAGTATCACTCAACAATTTCATTTCCTCTGCTATGTTATTCTGATATTGCGAAAAGTAGCTATCAACGATTCCTTTAATGCCAAGTTCTAACGAAGTATTCTTGTCAGTAATTCCTAAGCTCTTTTTTATTTGCGCATTTAGCCACACCGCTGCCGG
>CBFGYQ010000084.1:0-7801 GCA_965652995.1 uncultured bacterium | reverse complement strand
AGGTTTATTTCGGAGGTAATGATGGAAGTGGATTAGAATTGTGGGCTACAGATGGATCAACAGCAACTAAGATAAAAGAATTGCATCCTGCTGCGGGTGTAGATCTAGTTCCTACTGGATTTTTTGAATTTAAGAACAAGCTTTATTTTCAGTCGTTAGATGCAGCCATGAGCGGTGCTACGCTTTGGTGTTCGGATGGTACTACAAACGGAACAGTAAAAGTTTCGCCATTAAATGCAGCAAGTCCAAATTCCGTAAGCCATCCTACCGTTTTCAAAGACAGTATTTATTATTTTGATTATGGCACAAGCAATGGTTCTACACGCTCAATAGATTTATTCGTTACCGGTGGCGACAGCACATCAGTGCGCATCATACCTCGACCAGTACCTTCAGCTGCAACGCCCATTTCATCAACCGACAGTTGGATAGACACCACAGCAACCGGAATTGTCTTTCATGCACAATACTTTGGTGGAGGATTTGAACCTTATACATTGCTCTACACACCACCACCAACAAACACACAAACGCTTCAGCAAAAATCAATTCAAGTCTATCCAAATCCCGTTACAGATGTATTGCATATAGCAATTGATAAATCATATAGCAATGCCTTTTTTTCTATTGTAGATATTATGGGTAAAGAAGTTTTAAGGGTTGACAACGCAAAGCAGAGCGATTTGAAAATAGATGTGAAAACACTCTTGCCGGGTACTTATTTTCTAATAGTTAAAGATCAAAACCAGCAGCTACATCAAACATTTATAAAGCAATAATTATGTTCAAATAAATATTCACCTCAATAAATTTTTATTATGAAAAATAAATTTCTACCACTGGTATTGTGCTTGCTATGTCTTTCAGGAATGGAAGCTAGTGCAGCGATACGTTATGTAAGACCTACATCCATGGGGCTTGGAAATGGTTCTAGCTGGGCAAATGCCAGCAGCGATTTGCAACTCATGATAGATCAAAGCAGTGCGAACGATGAAGTATGGGTTGCCGCTGGTTTTTATAAACCAACACGGCTTTACTACAACACTTCCACCATCAGTCTTAATAATAGAGATAACTCTTTTGTGCTGAAAGCAAATGTGAATGTGTATGGCGGTTTTTCAGGAAGTGAGACTATGTTATCTCAACGCAATTGGCAAAACAATCAGAGCATTTTAGATGGTGATATTGGAGTAGTAAACGATAGTACGGACAATTGTTATAGTGTGGTAAGGAGTATCGGAAGCATTGGTACGACTGCGTTTGACGGGTTTTATATTGAAGAAGGATTAGGGAATGGTGCAAGTGCCAATCAATATAGTGGTGGTGGGATGTATATTTTTCAAAGTAGTCCTACGGTTGCCAACTGCATTTTTATAAATAACAATGCAATGGATGGTGGTGCTATGTACATTCAATCCGGCGCACCTACTATTACTAATTGTAAATTTTATGGCAATAAAGCACAAGCAAATGGTGGTGCCATCAATAGCTATACACCGGGAGCATATACGATCAATCGTTGTTGGTTTGCAAACAATAGCGCATCGAATGGTGGTGCAATAGCCAATGAGTATTCTCAGACTTCACAGGTTTTATTGGTGAAGAATTCTCTCTTTCAAGGTAATTATGCAAGTGGTACAGGTAACTCTGGAGGCGGTGCTATTTATAATTATACAGATATCATTGCAGAATATATTAACTGTACGTTTGCCGGCAACAGGTCTAATGCGTATGGTGGAGCGGTCTTTACACAGTCGGCTTCCGGTGGCGATGTCTTGAAGAATTGCATTGTGTGGGGTAACACAGCAGTAGCATCAGGCATGAACCTGTTAGATACATTTGGTGCTACGGCTACTATCACTTACAGTATTATTGAAGGTGGTTTTGTTGGTACAGGCAATAGTTCTATGGATCCTGCATTTGCAAATTCTCGTCCTGCATCTTGGGCTCCAACGGTTTCTGGTGATTATAAAACATTGCCTTGCAGTCCTGCAATTAGTGCAGGTAATAATGCGTATCTCACGGCTTCTGACAATCTGGATTATTATGGCAATGTGCGTATTCAGAATGTGAATGTGGACATCGGTGCTTTTGAATTGACAGAGCAACCAATAACACCCGATGCTAACGGTCGCGTGTATGTAGATAAGGATATTTTCATCCAAGGAAGTGGTGGTAGTTGGGGGCTTGCACAAAGAGAATTGGCAGAAGTTTTAAGAGCTGCACAAACCAACACAGCCATTACGGAAATTTGGGTAGCGGCAGGTATTTATTATCCATTTTATGATGCTGTAACAAATTGTGCTGGAAATAATCTTAGAGATAGAACCTTTAAAATAAGAGATGGATTAAGTGTTTATGGAGGATTTGCCGGAACAGAAACATCGCTTAGTCAAAGAGATATAAATGCTAATGCTTCCATTTTAGACGGTGATTTGGGAATGTTCAATGATACGTCTGACAATGCTTATCATGTTGTTTTAATTTCCAATCCAAATGCAGCTACTGTTGATGGTTTTACCATAAAAAACGGTGTTGCGACAGGTTCGGGTTTTATTAATGTAGGAGGCACAATTTCTTCCAATCAAGGTGCAGGTATATTTATTAGAAATGGAAGTGGTATTGTGCTTCGCAATCTTGTTGTAGAAAATAATTTTACATCAGATAATGGAACTATTTCCTTTGGAGGATCCGGAGAAATAAGCAATTGCGTGTTCAAGAATAATTACGCAAAAAGCGGTGCTGCGTTATTTCTAGGAGGTAGTGTTGGTAAAGTGATTAACAATTGTACTTTTTCAGGAAACATTGCCGAAACAAATATTGTCTCACAAAGCAATGGAACTGCAAATTTTATAGGTTGTTTGTTCAGTGGCAATCAATCTACATTGAATATTAACTATGGACTTACAACTACTCCGGCTACTTTATACACTTTCGGAGGGTTAGGAACTACCACCAATATTACCAATTGTACCTTCTCCGGAAATTATAGAAACAATTCAAGTACTACATTAGTAAAACTTATTTCTAATAATAGTGGTAATACAACCAATATTCGCAATAGTATTATTTGGGGTAATACAGATCAAACGTCTCCTGTAGCAATGGGTGGTACCGGTACAGGAACTTTCAATATCAGCAATTCTATCGTTCAAGGAAGTGCAGCTAGTTTTGATCCACAGTTTGTAAATGCTCCATTTGCTTCCACCGCACCCTTTATTACAGGAGATTATAAATTAGAAAAATGCAGTCCTGCAATCAATAACGGAAATAATGCCTTTCTAACAGTAAATGATACGCTTGACTTAGCAGCTAACAAAAGAATAAAAGAAGACAGTGTGGATATGGGGGCTTATGAATATTCGGGTGCGGTTGCTGATGCTAACGGTGTGGTATATGTAGATGGAAGCAAAGCTACAAGTGGTGATGGGGTGAGTTGGGCAAATGCAGTAAAGGAATTAGGTGATGCATTGCGCGCAGCAAAGTATGATACATCTATTCACGAAGTATGGGTAGCTAAAGGAACTTACAAGCCGATTTATTCTGCTGATAGTATACTTTGCAATCCAATAAACAATCGTGATAAAGCATTTGTAATTCCTATGAACTTAAAAGTCTATGGTGGTTTTTTAGGAAATGAAACAACGGTATCAGGAAGAAATTTTGCAACCAACAAAACGATCCTTAGTGGTGATATCGGAACACAAAATGTTGCCACAGACAATTCTTTTCATGTAGTTGTGGCTTGCAATCAAACCGTCGCTAACAATACAGTTCTTGATGGTTTCCATATTACAGGGGGGCATTATTCAGGATTTGCAGGCAATGATACTATTAGTGTAAACGGCTTCAGAGTGTATCGGAATATGGGTGGAGGTATCAGTCTGAGCAGAGCTACAATGAATATTTACAACTGCATTATTTCAGGAAATGAGAATTATTACGGTGGCGGAATTTGTTTTTACGGTCATGGTGCATTCTTCTTGCCTGTTACATCAAATATTGTGAATACAATTATCTCTGGTAACGTAGCGAATAATACTATTTATCCTGGTGGTGGTGGTTTGTATAGTTTCAGTAGTCATGGAGATATTAACGTTATTAACAGCACGATTACTGCAAACCGAACAGGGAATAGTGGTGGGGGAGTTGCTATCAATATTCCACAATCTGGTGGTAACATAAAACTGCGCAACAGTATTGTTTGGTACAATAGCAACGGAACTTCTACGAATGACAATATCAATAATGCAGGTAATGCTTCAAACATTACAACCATCAATTGTTTAGTGGGTGGGGGTTATGCTTCAGGTACTAATATTATAGATGCGTTTCCTGCTTTTGATAGTGCTGTTCACCCAATGTATGCGCCTACTACAATTGGTAAATTTCAATTGACCCAATGCAGTCCTGCTATCAATGCAGGAGATAATAACTTGATAACAGGTTTTACTACAGATATTGCAAACGTAAATCGCACGCAACAAAACATTGTTGATTTAGGTACTTATGAAAACTTGGGAATGGAACTTCATCATACACCCGGAGATAGCATTGGTACAACCAATACCAACAATACATGTGGCTACATTGTAAACCTGAATAAAGCCAATAATACATGGAGAACTTATTATAGTACACCTGCTAACAAAGCCATTCTCAGCATACTTGACACCAATAACGTTATGTTCAGTGGTGCAATATTTCCATACTATGTAAGTAGCAAATTGTATACATCTTACAACACAGGAACAACACAACAATTGAATAATCCATTCGGACAGACAGGTTATTACTATCCTTTCAATCGCAGTTGGACAGTTACTACAAGTGGAAGTATTACAGCTCCGGTAAGTGTGCGGTTCTACATTTCTAAAGAAGATAGCATGGACTTGGCGGCGCAAACCAATTTTGGAAATTTGCAAAACCTTATTGTATATAAAGTGAATGGAGCCAATCCATATCTACTTACTGCAACAGGCTATAAAGAATATTCTTACGCAGCTACTCCTGACACTAATCATTTTACGGTTGGCACATACCAAGGTGTTCGATATGTAGAATTTCAAACAACAAGTTTTAGTAGTGGAACGGTTGCATTAAAAACAACTAATCCTCTCTCTATTCAACTGGGTGATATTGTTGCAACTAACATTGGCAACAGAAATAGAATTGATTGGAATACATTGAGTGAAGAGGCAGATGATAAAATGATGTTGGAACGCAGTAGTGACGGGAAGAAATTTATTTCAATAACACCTATCCAAACGAAAACTGTTGCCTCTAAATATTCTTATTGGGATGAAACGCCTTTTGCGGGAATAAATTATTACCGTTTAAGAATTGAAAATTCTAATAATGAATTTTTGTACTCAAAGATTGTGAGTGCGTTTGTAAGCGATAAGGATGCAGTAGCTGTACAGCTTTATCCCAATCCTGTTAATGATATATTGACAATTCGCTACAATAAATCTTCAACCACTGTTGCACAATATCACATAACAGATATTTCAGGGAAAATTATCCTTAGTGGTGAAGTAATAAATGGAGAAACAACTGTAAATGTTAGTTCACTTGCAAAAGGCATTTACTTCATGAAATATATTAATGAAGAGCAATTGGAAACAATAAAATTTGAAAAGATGTAACCGTTAATTATCAATTTTTACCGAAATAAAATTGATTCTTATAAAATTCGGATGCTTTATCGTACAATTCTTCTATTGTGTCAAATGGAGTTTCTATTGGAAGCTCCATTTTTTCTCCTCTCACGGTAAGTTTGCATACAGTTGATGTGTCTTCCGGAAGAAGATGTTTGCCATTCATTAGCTGATATTGACTAACCAGTATTTTTATACTGTCTCCTTTATTGTTTTTGTTATTCAATCGTATTGTATCGTTCACGAAAATAAATTTTCCTTCATCTTTAATGGGCATTAATTTGAGCTCGCCAATAGAGTTCTTATACATAATGGGATTAGTTAGATGCGTAAAAATAATTAACTAATACTATTTTCTAAATAGTGTAGATAATGAACGTCATATGAATTATTTTCGCGCCATGAATTTTAACAAGACGATCATCATCACAGGCGGCGCAGGCTTTATTGGTTCGCATGTAGTAAGATTATTTGTAAATAAATATCCTGATTACCACATTATCAATCTTGATGCTTTGACCTATGCAGGTAATTTGGAGAATTTGAAAGATATTGAAAATGCTCCAAACTATACTTTCTTAAAGGCAAATATTTGTGATGCTACTGCTATCAATAATATTTTCAATGAGTATCAACCGGATGGGATTGTTCATTTGGCAGCTGAAAGTCATGTAGATCGCTCTATCAAAGACCCAAATGCATTCATCCAAACCAATGTAATGGGTACGGCTAATCTACTTAACGCTGCCCGCGAACTTTGGAATGATAATTACGAAGGCAAACGCTTTTATCATGTTTCTACAGATGAGGTGTATGGCTCATTAGGAGAAACAGGCTTCTTTTTAGAAACAACTCCTTATGATCCGCAGTCACCGTATTCCGCATCCAAAGCAGCTTCCGACCATTTGGTAAGAGCTTATGGCAATACGTATCACATGCCGTTCGTACTTACAAATTGTTCCAACAACTATGGCCCCAACCACTTTCCTGAAAAACTTATCCCGCTTTTCATCAACAACATTCGCAACAACAAACCACTACCTGTTTATGGTGATGGTAAATACACTCGCGATTGGTTGTATGTGGTAGATCATGCGCGCGCTATTGATATGGTTTTTCATGATGGGAAAAATGGTGAGACTTACAACATCGGTGGTTTTAATGAATGGCAAAATATTGAGTTGGTAAAACTGCTTTGCAGCCAAATGGATGAAAAGTTGGGTCGCGAAAAGGGAACATCCGAACAACTTATTACATACATAAAAGATCGTCCGGGACATGACCGTCGTTATGCGATTGATGCTAACAAGCTCAATAAAGAACTTGGTTGGTATCCTTCAGTTACTTTTGAAGAAGGACTCTCAAAAACAATAGATTGGTTTTTAGTAAATGAAGAATGGTTGAATAATGTGACGAGTGGTGATTATCAAAACTATTACGAAAATCAGTACGCAGAGTAGTTGATCTGTTATTTTGTTGGTGATGCATACTTATTATTTTGAGAAATTACAAGTTTGGCAAAATGCCAAAGCACTTGCAGTAGAGATTTATGAGTTAACTGAGCAATTTCCAAAATCTGAAAAACATTCTCTAACAGACCAACTTCGAAGAGCATCATTATCAATATCTGCAAATATTGCAGAAGGCTCGACTCGACAACATTCAAAAGAATATTGTCGTTTTCTAAACATTGCCTTTGGCTCTGCAATAGAAGTTTTAAACCACTTACTTATTGCAAAAGACTTGAACTATATCTCTGATGAGGAATTGAACAGTTTTCGTAATGAAATTGGGCTAATAACAAATCAACTAAGAAGTCTGAACAATTCAATTGCTTCAAATAATAAAAACCTTCCTACTTACGATAATATCAAAATCACAAATAAACAAAATCACGAATAAGCAAAAATGAAAGGAATTATTCTTGCAGGCGGTAGTGGAACAAGACTTTATCCGTTAACAATCGCAGTCAGCAAACAACTCATGCCGGTTTACGACAAACCCATGATTTACTATCCGCTGTCAACACTAATGCTTGCTGGCATTCGTGAAATACTCATCATCACCACTCCCGACGATCAAGCAGGTTTTAAAAAACTATTGGGTGATGGTTCGCAAGTCGGTTGCCGTTTTGAATATGT
>CBFGYQ010000083.1:0-7861 GCA_965652995.1 uncultured bacterium | reverse complement strand
ACAAGGCATGGAAGGCTTTGGTGAAAAGTCGATCACGAATTTGCAAACAGCGATTGATAACAGTAAAAACAACCACTCAATCGTGTAATATTTGGTTTAGGTATTCGTCATGTTGGTGAAACAATGGCTAAAACATTGGCTAATGCCATTGAAAACATTAAAGATCTATACGACTACAATGAAGAAAAATTAGTTGCTCTCGAAGATGTAGGTCCCAAAGTAGCAGCAAGTATTGTCCATTTTTTCAGTACGGCGGAAAATCGCCACATGATAGATTTGTTGGAAAGTGCAGGAGTTAACCTTACTGCTCATCACAAGAAAAAATCTTCTGAAGCGGGCGAGTGGAGTGGCAAAACATTTTTGTTTACCGGCACGCTCAGTCAATTCAAGCGCAGCGATGCAGAAGCAATGGTCGAAGAAAAAGGTGGAGTGATCGTTAGCGGTGTCAGTAGTAAACTTAATTATTTGGTAGTAGGGGCAGATGCGGGATCGAAATTGGAGAAAGCAAAAAAAATTGGGACTATTACAATTCTTAATGAAGATGAGTTTTTGAAGATGATGGGTTGAATTACTCTAGAGACGAGCAATTCATATCCACTAATTCTATTATGCCCTATGCAATAAAGCAATTGTCAAAATGTACATCACACCATCATATTGTATAAATTCATAACCGCTCGGTTTGTCAATATGTCACTATATTTATCGTGGATTGAAAATTGTCTATCAAAAAAATAGCAAACAAGAAAAACTTATGGATCAAAATGAATTTCGCAAATATGCCGTAAAACATCGCGGCATAAGCGGCAACACTTTCGACAGCTACGCATCTTATATATCAAACCAACCCACAGCACTTACTCCATACATTATTGAAGAGCGACCAATGAACGTTGCTCAAATGGATGTGTTCAGCCGCTTGATGATGGATCGTATCATTTTTATGGGAGAACCGGTGAACGATCATGTTGCCAACATTGTAACAGCACAGCTTTTATTCCTAGAAAGTACAGACCGTACCAGAGATGTGCAGATGTACATCAACAGTCCGGGCGGCAGTGTATATGCAGGTCTTGGCATTTATGATACTATGCAAATCATCAGTCCTGATGTATCAACTATATGTACAGGGATAGCCGCGTCAATGGCAGCAGTACTTATGTGTGCAGGTACAAAAGGGAAACGTACTGCACTTCGTCATAGTCGTATCATGATTCACCAACCTAGTAGTGCCATTGGTGGACAAGCAACTGATGTAGTAATAGCCGTTAAAGAATTGAAGCGAGTAAAAAGCAATCTCTACAGCATTATTTCAGAACACACAGGACAAGCTTACGAAAAAGTAGAACAGGATAGCGATCGTGATTTCTGGATGCTTGCCGAAGAAGCAAAAGAGTACGGATTAGTGGATGAAGTATTGAAAGCCAATCCGAAAAAATCAGGTGAAACAACAGAAGAAAAGAAAAAATAAACAAGTAATTATCTCAACAATTAATCCTTAGAAAAATGAACTTATATAATTTCAAGCATATTAATATTAAGATGAATGATGATGAAGATGATGATAAAGAAAAAGATGAATCTGTAACGGACAAACCGGGAAGCTTATTTGTAAAAAGACAAGAAGAGCTATTCTTTAAAAATCGCAGCATCTATTTCTGGGGGATTGTAGATGATAAATCTGCTAAAGAAGCGGTGACAAAATTGATGTTGCTAGATGCTGACAAACCCGGTAAAGAGATCAAATTTTATATCAATAGCCCCGGCGGTTCGGTAACAAGTGGTATGGTGGTATATGATGTTATGAAAATGATTAAATCGCCTGTAAGTACTATCTGTATGGGTTTTGCGGCGAGCATGGGTTCTATTATGCTAGCTGCCGGCGAAAAGGGCAAACGCTTCATTTTCCCTCACGGACAAGTGATGATACACCAACCATTGTTTGGAAGTTATTTTCAAGGTGTGTCAGCAGACTTAGAAATACAGGCAATTGAAATTCAAAAAACAAAAGAGATTGGTGCACAGATCTTATCTGAAGCCAGCGGACAGTCTTATGATAAAGTGTTGAGAGATCTAGAACGAGATAAATATATGGATGCTGCTGCTTCTATAGAATATGGATTAGTGGATAAGATTATTGAGAAGTTGTAGAGAAGTTATTTCGTATTGATTTTAATAGGCTGTCTCAAAAGTCCGAGACAGCCTATTTTATTCGGATACCTTGATGGAGAATTTTTCGTGCAAGAGATTCTTGAGTGTTTCATTTTGCTTTTGAGTCAAGCTCTTTCCTCGTTTTATTACTAAAAACTGTAGTACTCAGTCATGTTAAAAACAATTATATTTACAAGCATTAATTCTTAGACTACTATTTTATGCAAAATTTCTTCATTCCTATTTCATTTGTGTTAATAATTTACGCTGTTACATTATTTATTAAAAAGAAGCAATTATTTAAGTCTACACTTTTTTCTTTTTTTAGGTTCGCAACAGGGTGTATTTATATTGGTTATTTAATAAGCGAAAGCATTAATGATAAAAGTTTCAGGTTTTTACCTTTGATATTTATTTTTTTGTTAGGAGTATTTTTTATTTACAATAAATATTTGCATAAACCTTCTTAGGACTTGATACTTGGCACAAACTTTATGTAAACCGATAGCATTACCGTTATCGGTTTTATTATTTAATCCAAACTATAGCATTTTATGAAAAAGTTACTCATTACTTCATGCATTCTTGCCGCTACACTTTCTACCGTATTTGCTCAAAAAAAGAAAGATGTACAGGTAAATAATACTGCTTACGGCACGCCTTTCCATAAAGGTAGCAGTACATTAGCAATAGGATTAGGTTTTGGTCATGGGTATGGAAACTATTATGGCAGTGTTACTCGAACGCCTGCTTTCCTAGCATACTTCGATCATGGCATTATTGATAATCTTGGACCCGGAAATCTGGGTATTGGAGGCATTATAGCCTATAGTGGTGCGCGGTATGAATATAATAGAGGTGAAGCCAGATGGTCTCATGTAATAGTTGGATTAAGAGGAACTTGGCATCTAACAATACTTGCCGATAAGAACAATAAATTTGACCCTTATGCAGGTGCTATGGCAGGCATTCGCCACCAAACCTACCATGACGATTATCCCCCAAACAGTACAGCAAGAGATATTAAGGAAACAAGAACTTACCCTACCGGTGGATTGTTCGTAGGTGCTAAGTATAATTTCACTCCTAGCTTCGGAGCATGGTCAGAATTAGGGTACGATGTAGCATTTTTTAAACTGGGGATCAATTTCAATTTCTAGGAATTAATATGATTTACGATAATTTAAGGCTACTACTAAGTAGCCTTAATATTTTAAAAACTATCATTGATAAAGTTCAATTTTAAAAATTAAATAGTAATCGCTGACAATCCCCTCAACAATAACTTGTAAATTTGTCATAGCCCTGTAAATTTGCAAATTCAGAGGTAAAATATGCATCAATTACTATTGTCTGTCGATCAAAGCACACCCATTAATTACTTGCCAATTGTTCTGCAATTATTAGTTGCGGTGATAACGGTGGCTTTGATGTTGGGAGTTTCCTTTTTATTAGGCCCCAAACGCAATACCAGTGACAAATTAATTAACTTCGAGAGTGGTATCCCATCCATCGGAAATGCGCGCCAGCCAATGGCTATCAAGTATTTTCTTGTGGCTATCCTCTTTGTGTTGTTTGACGTGGAAGTGATTTTCTTTTATCCTTACGCAGTTAATTTCAGAGAGTTGGGCACTCAGGGGTTTTTAGCAGTAGTGATGTTTGTAGGGTTTTTCCTGTGTGGATTTATTTATATCATTAAAAAAGGAGCCCTTAAGTGGGAAGATTAAAATGAGACCGGTACAATTTAATACGAATGATAAAGTGAAAATGGTGGACCTTCCTGAAGGTTATGCCGGAGAAGGTTTTTATGCAACTTCTTTTGATAAAGTAGTTGGCTTAGCACGGAAAAATTCGTTGTGGCCTTTGCCTTTTGCAACTTCTTGTTGTGGTATTGAGTTTATGGCTACGATGGGTTCCAACTACGATTTGGCACGTTTCGGAAGTGAGCGTATGGGTTTTACACCGCGTCAGTGCGATATGCTATTGGTGGCAGGGACGATTTCTAAAAAATTGGGGCCGATCTTAAGACAAGTTTATATTCAAATGGCAGAGCCGCGTTGGGTAGTGGCTATTGGTGCTTGCGCCAGTAGCGGTGGTATTTTCGATAGCTATCCGGTGCTGCAAGGTATTGACCAAGTGATACCGGTAGATGTGTATGTGCCGGGTTGTCCTCCAAGACCGGAAGGAATAATTGATGGGATTTTGAAGTTGCAGGAATTGGTAGGTAATGAAAGTCTGAGAAGAAGAACCAGCGACCAGTACAAAGCATTGATGGAAAGCTACGGAATAAAATAGAGTTAAGGTTTTAGTGCTAAGAGTTAAGTTATATCACCGACAACTTAGCCCTTAACCCTTAACGTTTAAAACTTAGGAATAAATGACTTACGATAGCATCAAAGAAAAACTGACAGCAAAATTTGGTGAGCAGGTGGCTTACGACCAGCAGTACGACATTATGAATGTGACCGTACCTGCGGAAATGAACCTGAAAGTATTGCAGTTTTTATATGATGATGAGCAATTGAAGTTTCGTTTTTTGACGCATTTGAATGCGGTGCATTATCCTGAAAGAACGGAAGAAGAATTGTGTGTCGTGTATCAATTGCATAACTTGGAAGATAATGTGCGCTTGCGTTTGAAGGTATATGTGCCGATAGAAAAGCCGGATGTTTTTACGGCAACGAAGTTGTTTGCTGGAGCGAATTGGATGGAGCGCGAGACGTATGATTTTTTTGGAGTGAATTTCGTGGGGCATCCGAACTTGAAGAGAATATTGAACGCTGACGAAATGGATTATTTTCCGATGCGTAAAGAATATACGATGGAAGACCCGAAGCGAACGGACAAGGATGATGAAATGTTTGGGCGTTGAAGGTTTCACACAGAAGGCGCAGAGAAATTGAGGAAAGGAGAAAAATTACCTCTGTGAACTGTTAAACTCCGTGAGTTCCGTGTGAAACTGCCGAATAGAAAAAAGAACGTACACGAGTGATTAAAATAAATCAAAAGATTTCTTTTAACAACTTGACAAATTGCAACGATGCTTAATAGATAGAAAAAGCCATGGGCAAAAAATAGTTAATAGGTTGATTAGTTGAAAGGTTAATACGAACAACAAAATCACGAATAAACAAAACAACAAATTGACAGAAACACAACATAATCCACATCATATACAGCTTGCAGAGGAAAGCCTGGCAAAGCAGACGACTACGTTGAACCTTGGCCCGACGCATCCTGCAACGCACGGGATTTTCCAAAATGTGTTGGAGATAGATGGCGAGCGTGTGCTGAGTAGCGAGCAAGAAGTGGGTTATATCCATCGTGCGTTTGAGAAGATTGCTGAGCGTCGTCCGTACTATCAGGTGACGCCGCTGACGGATAGATTGAATTATTGTTCGGCACCAATCAATAATATCGGTTGGCATTTGACGGTAGAGAAATTACTCGGCATCAAAACTCCGAAAAGGGTAGATTATCTGCGCGTTATTATCATGGAGTTGGCGCGTATCGCTGATCACTTGGTTTGTAATTCGGTTATAGGTGTGGATACTGGCGCGTTGACGGGCTTTACTTATGTGTTCCAACTTCGAGAAAAAATATATGAGATTTGGGAAGAGGTTTGTGGCTCAAGATTGACGACAAATATTGGACGTTTTGGAGGGTTTGAAAGAAACTTTACACAGACGGCTTGGGATAAGTTGGAAGATTTTATGAGCGTATTTCCGAAGGCTTATAAAGAGTTTGAAGATCTTTTGGTGCGCAATCGTATTTTCATGGAACGCTGTATGGGCGCGGGTCCACTTACGGCTGAGATGGCATTGAACTATAGTGTTACAGGTCCTAACCTTCGTGCTGCTGGTATTGATTATGATGTGCGTGTGGCGCAACCTTACAGTTCTTACGAAGATTTTACATTCAATATTCCGGTTGGTACTACGGGGGATGTGTATGATCGTTTTATGGTGCGAGGCGTAGAGATTTGGGAAAGCATGAGCATCATCCAACAAGCCCTTGAAAAGTTGAAAGACCTTGACCCGGGCGTTTATCATGCGGAAGTTCCTGAATATTATTTGCCTGATAAGAAAGATGTTTACACGAAGATGGAAGCGTTGATCTGGCATTTTAAAATAGTGATGGGCGAGATAAACATTCCGAAAGGTGAAGTATATCATGCAGTAGAAGGGGGCAATGGCGAAGTGGGTTATTATTTGATAAGTGATGGTGGTCGTACTCCGTACCGTTTGCATTTCCGCAGACCATGTTTTATTTATTATCAGGTGTTTCCGGAGATCATAAAAAATGGTTTGTTAAGTGATGCGATTGTGACATTGAGTAGTTTAAATGTGATAGCGGGGGAGCTGGACGGATAGTTATTTGCAAATTTGATGAATTTTGAATGAATGGTGTTGAGTGGATTTGGGTTGTGAGCAGAAGGAAGCCGATTGAACATCGTTGCGACGCTCCGTTCATCTGAAATGCTACTATTGAGCTTTAATTGTGTAAAAAGTAGAAAAAATTATGAAAGAAAGGAAAATAGAAATAGCAGTTTGGCAAGGTACGTTTGAAGAAGCAGAAGAAAGAGAAATAGAATTATATGCAAATAAAGATTGGAAAGACAGCGCAAGGGATGTTGAAGAAATGAGAAGAATGATTTGGGCTGAAGAATATGAAAAGGATAAGGTAGATTGGGTTTTTAGAACAAGGCACTTAAAGGATGAAATAGATGATTTTGAATGACAATTTTGTAGATTTTATTAGGCTATTGAATAAACACGAAGTAAAATATGTTTTGGTAGGAGGTTGGGTTGTCATCTTTGAAGGATACAGCAGAACGACAGGCGACATGGATGTTTTTATTGACAGAACTGAAGAGAATGCTGATAAGATGTTGGGAGTACTGAAAGAGTTTTTTGGTTCTTCGGTAGGATATGTAAAAGAGGATTTTTTAAAGGAAGAGAATATATTAATGTTTGGAAGACCTCCTTTTAGAATAGATGTTTTGACAGATATATCAGGAGTGAGTTTTGAAGAAGCCTATTCTACAAGCAGAATTTACCAAGATGAAGATTTGGATATAAGATGCATTCACATAAACGAATTGATAGCAAATAAAAAAGCAAGCGGAAGATTGAAAGATTTAGCAGATGCAGATATACTTGAAAAAATATTAAAGAAGAGAAAAAAACCATAGCAATGACCATTGCTTTTAACGAAGAAAAACTAAACAAAGTAAAAGAAATCATCGCCCGCTACCCTGAAGGGAAGCAGAAAAGCGCATTGTTACCATTGTTGCATTTGGCTCAGGAAGAATTTGGCGGTTGGTTGGATGTGCCAGTGATGGATTATGTGGCAAGCCTGCTGCAAATAACGCCGATAGAGGTGTATGAAGTAGCCACGTTTTATACCATGTTCAACATGAAGCCCGTGGGTAAATATGTATTGGAAGTATGCCAAACCGGACCTTGTATGCTGCGCGGCAGTGATAAGATTATTGAACACATAAAAAACAAACTCGGCATCCAAGCGGGTGAAACTACTACAGATGGATTATTCACACTAAAACCGGCTGAATGTCTCGGAGCTTGTGGCTATGCGCCGATGATGCAGTTAGGAAAATTCTTTAAAGAAAACCTGACAACAGAAAAAGTAGATGTGTTGTTGGATGAATTGAGAGCGGCGGCTAAAAACTGATTTGAATGAAGAGTAA
>CBFGYQ010000082.1:0-7869 GCA_965652995.1 uncultured bacterium | reverse complement strand
ACAAATAGAAAAATATTAAAAGTCGGGAGGTCACTTTCCCGACTTTTTCATTTTCGGTATATCCACTTTTTAAGTCATGATAAATTACCCATAAGAGATAGTATTAAAATTATTCAGGAAAATTTAGCACGTAAGATTGATGGTAATCACAAGTTTGTAAAAACAGGTCAACTATTTATATCATTCCAAGTTTATTTCAGAATCTGAATGAGTATTGATGCTGAAACAAGTTCAAAGTGAACTTATGTGAAAATGCTTAGCTAGATAGTTTTAATATTTAATTGACGACAAAAAAATAACCCACGTAAATTTTACATGGGTTATTTGTCTTAAACTTTTAATAATCCCTAATCCCTTCTCCCACCAAACAATCTTAATAAGAACAAGAAGATATTGATGAAGTCTAAATAAAGATTTAAAGCACCAATAATAGCTAGCTTTCTAACTCCTGCTGCTTCTGTTCCTTCAAACTCTACTCCTGCACCAATTCTTTTCAGCTTTTGTACGTCATAGGCAGTAAGTCCTGTAAAAACCATAACACCAATGATGCTAATGATATAACCCATCATATCACTTTTCATAAAAACATTGATAAGCATAGCGATTACAACTCCAATCAAGCCCATCGTCAAAATACGCCCGAATCCGGTGAGGTCTTTATCTGTAGTGTAGCCCATTACAGCCATCACGCCAAACATAGCCGCAGCAGAAAGAAAACAACCAATAATGGAATTGGCGGTATAGATCAATAAAATGAAACTAAAGCTAATGCCATTTACAGCAGCATATAACAAAAACAAAGCGGTAATAACAGGCGCACTCAATCTTGCATAGCCGAAAGACATCAACATTACAAAACCAAAAGGAGCAAGCATTGTAGCCCAGCCCAACATGTTCAGCTTTCCGGTTTCAAAATTTATAAGATATGAAAGCCATTGTTGATTGGCGGCAAATAAATATGCAAAAATTGCAGAAATGGTTAGTGCGGCAAACATCCACATAAAGACATTAGCAATGAAACTTTTTGCAATACCACGACTACCTGCCTTACTGCCTATTACTTCGGCATTGATGTAAGTATCTCTTTCTTGATTGTAATTATCCATGTTCAGAAATTTATTTGGATAAAAATAAGGATAAATAATAAGCTGCATCAACTCAATTGTAATATTCCATTCTCTTAGCTACTGTTATATAACAAAAGAAAAATTGGAAATTATCCTTGACGTATTTTACACTGATTTTTGCAATATGAATACAAGCTACCCAAAAGAAAAATTAAAGATCCTTTTATTAGAAAACATTAACCAAGAAGCTGTCAATGCGCTTCACGAAAATGGATATGTTGATACCACTACGCAAAAAAATGCAATGAGTGAGGAAGAGTTGATTGATGCTATCAAACAGGTACATGTTTTAGGAATTCGATCGAAGACGCAACTCACAAAAAAAGTACTGGCTCATGCAGAACGTTTATTAGCAGTTGGTTGTTTTTGTATCGGTACGAATCAGGTTGATCTATCTGAGGCTAGGAAGAAAGGCATTGCTGTTTTCAATGCACCCTATTCTAACACCCGTTCTGTAGCTGAATTGGTTATTGGTTCCATTATAATGCTCATGCGGAAAGTGCCTCAAAAGAATAAACTAGCGCATGAAGGTGTATGGATGAAAGCGTCTGATAATTGCCATGAAGTAAGAGGTAAAACACTTGGAATAATAGGCTATGGAAATATTGGTAGCCAGGTAAGTGTATTGGCAGAAGCGATGGGTATGAAAGTGATTTATTATGATGCACAGAAAAAATTGCCTTTAGGAAATGCAAGATCAATGGCTGACATCAACATGGTTTTTTCACAAGCTGATGTCATTTCCATTCACACACCTGCAACTCCTTTCACAGAAGATCTCATCAACGAAAACACATTGCAAAATTGCAAACCTAATGCCATCATCATCAACTACGCACGTGGAGAAGTGACAGATATAACAGCGTTAAAAGATGCTATTAAGAACAAAAGAATAGCTGGTGCAGCATTAGATGTTTATAAAGAAGAACCACAAGCAAATGGTGATGCTTTCGATTGTGAATTGCGGGGGTTGGAGAATGTACTCTTGACGCCGCACATTGGTGGAAGTACTGAAGAAGCACAAGCAAATATTGGTGTAGATGTTAGTTCTAAGATCCTTGATTTCATCGAAACAGGTGCCACGTATGGCTCTCATACGATTCCATCGCTAGATTTATCGCCACTGGAAAATGCACATCGGATATTACATATTCACCAAAATATTCCGGGCGTATTATCAGAGATCAATACATTGTTATCGGATAATGGCATCAACATCCTTGCACAGCATCTTAAAACAAATGAAGACGTAGGTTACGTAGTGTTAGATGTTGACAAAAAACTATCTGCAAATGCATATGATATCTTGAAACAAGTAAAAGGTACTATTAAGTTGAGAATGCTATATTGATTTTTTGTCCGGGCAAGTCTTCTGCTATAAAGGTACTCGACGATAGTAGCATTTATCTTTCACCAATTTTTTCCAATCTATACGGTTAGCCAAAATGTTCAGCGTATGTTAGTGGTTGAGTTACTCTTCAAGAGTAGCAAAGAAACTCAGCTAGGCAGTGGATGGCTTTTACCCTCCCCATCCCTCTCTATCAAGGCTTCTATATTGAATAGCCTCTGCTAGATGTTCCGGGCGTATCTCCTCACTCTCCGATAAATCTGCAATGGTTCGTGCTACTTTGAGAATGCGATCATAAGCTCTAGCAGAAAGATTGAGTTTCTCCATGGCTGTCTTCAACAGATTCATTCCTGTATTGCTTATTACACAAATCTCTTTTAGCATCTTACTGCTCATCTGTGCATTAGCATACACTCCACTTTGCTCTTTAAAACGTTCTGCTTGTAGTTCTCTTGCGCGTATCACTCTTGTGCGCACTACTTCACTATTTTCGGTAACACGTTGAGAAGATAGTTCATTGAATGGAACAGGTGTCACTTCCACATGCAAGTCTATTCTATCTAGTAGTGGCCCCGATATTTTGTTCAGATAGCGTTGCACCATTTGTGGTGAGCAAGTACATTCTTTTTCAGGGTGATTGAAAAACCCACAGGGACATGGATTCATGGAGGCTATAAGCATAAAACTCGCAGGAAAATCTATACTCACTTTCGCTCTTGATACTGATACCTTTCGCTCTTCCATTGGTTGGCGCATCACTTCCAAAACAGTTCTTTTAAATTCAGGCAATTCATCTAAAAACAGCACTCCATTATGTGCTAACGATATTTCACCCGGTTGCGGAACACCACCACCACCTACCAAAGCCACATCGCTGATCGTATGATGCGGTGCGCGAAACGGACGGATAGAAACTAGGGAAGTATCGCCGGGTAATTTCCCTGCAACAGAATGAATTTTTGTGGTTTCTAACGCTTCTTGTAAACTGAGTGGTGGGAGGATTGTCGAAAGCCTTTTTGCAAGCATTGTTTTACCTGCTCCGGGCGGCCCTATCAGTATAGCATTATGTCCACCAGCGGCAGCAATTTCCAAAGCACGTTTTACATTTTCCTGTCCTTTTACATCATTAAAATCTATATCAAAATGTCGCTGTGCTTCAAAGAACTCCTCACGTGTATTCACTTTTATGGATTGCAGCGAAGCTGGATTATTAAAAAACTCGATCACTTCATTGATATGCTCCACCCCATACACATCAAGATTATTGACCATTGCACCTTCGCGGGCATTTTGTTTGGGAAGTATCAATCCCTTAAATTTTTCAGCACGTGCTTGAATTGCCATTGGCAAAGCACCTTTTATGGGTCGCAAAGAGCCATCAAGTGACAATTCTCCCATAATGATATATTCATGCAAACGTTCATTGGGTATTTGTTCTGTAGCAGCAAGTAATCCAATAGCGATAGGAAGATCATAAGCAGAACCTGCTTTACGAATATCTGCCGGAGCCATATTCACCACCACTTTCACACGTGGTTTTTCAAGACCATTATTTTTTAATGCAGACAATATTCTATCCACACTTTCTTTCACAGCATTATCCGGCAAGCCAACTATGTAATAGCCGGTACCTTGTGCCAAATCCACTTCCATAGTAATGGTGATGGCATCAACACCATAAACTGCACTGCCAAATACTTTCACCAACATATTGTAAATGTAAAAGGGAAATAGGTAAAATTATTAATTTGAATAATATTATTGTTCGAGTTATAAGGTTACTATTTCAGGGTTGGAGCTATCCATTGTTTATCATTTCTGTTTTAGGATTCTACTAAATATCATTTTCTCAAACACCCACGCCAATACCATCAACAAAACACAACCTATCAAATTCAACCATAAAAAAGAAGTCCACTCAAACCACCAAGAAACTACCACAAACACTTCGGTAATACACGCAGCCAGCAATACTGCATTACTCTTCACTGATTTCATGTAGAAGGCAACTAAGAATATGCCCAAGATAGTTCCATAAAAAAGCGAACCTAGAATGTTTACGGCTTCGATAAGATTACCCATCTGCCCTGCGTACAACGCCACTACCATGCAAAAAACTCCCCATGCTATTGTTGCTCCGCGAGAAGCATTCAGTTCTCTTTTTTCTGTTCTTTCTTTCGGTCTCAGTTTTTTGTAAAAATCTACGACGGTTGTTGATGCGAGTGAATTCAACCCACTGGCAGTAGAACCCATTGCCGCTAAAAAGATGATCGCTATCAACAAACCAACGATACCACGCGGCAGATAGTGCATCACAAAATAGAGGAAGATGTAGTTACCATCATCCGTTTCAGCAAACCTGTTATTGATACTCATAAATTTTTTCACATCAGTCCTTACAGCTTCCATTCTTCTATTAAAATCCGACAACTTTTTTTTATTGTTTTCTATCGCTACTTCATCATTTACTTTTTCTGCATTTACTAATGCAAGTACATTTGCTTGTTTTTGTACTTGTAATGCATCATATTTCTGTTGTAAATACATTAAATCATTTTTATACTGACTTTCCTCCAATCTCGTTATCTCCACTTCGTTAAAAAACAACGGTGCTTTTTCAAATTGATAAAAACTAAAGACTAGCGCACCGATCATCAGAATGAAAAACTGCATCGGTATTTTTACCAAACCATTCATCACTAATCCTAATCTGCTTTGTGCCACGGAACTCCCTGTTAGGTAGCGTCCCACTTGGCTTTGGTCGGTTCCGAAATAGGAGAGTTGTAAGAAAAAACCACCTATAATTCCTGACCAAATGTTATAACGATTGTTCAAATCGAAATGGGTGTCTATCGCATTCAACCTTCCCATCTTACCTGCCACTTTTAGTGCATCTATCACACCTACTTCTTTAGGAAGCATGGCAATAATTAACCCTGCTGCGAGAAACAAACCACTAAAGATGATGACCATCTGCAACATCTGTGTATAAGAAACTGCTTTCGTTCCGCCAAAAACTGTATAGAAAATGACCAACAAAGACATCATAACACAGGTGTATGAAACGGGCAAATGCAGAATAGTAGAAAGCACCAATGCAGGTGCGTAAATAGTGATACCAGTTGAAATACCTCGCTGTACTAAGAACAAAAATGCGGTCAATAATCTTGTACGATGATCGAAGCGGCTCTCCAAATATTCATACGCGGTGTACACATTCAGTTTGTGAAATTTAGGTACGAATGTTATGCACAATACGATCATGGCTAATGGTAGTCCAAAATAAAATTGCACAAAACGCACACCATCTGTAAATGCTTGTCCCGGTGCAGAAAGAAATGTGATAGCACTAGCTTGTGTTGCCATAACCGATAAACCCACATGATACCAGGGCAATCGTTTATCGGCTAGTAAATAACCTTGAATGTTCTTAGTATGTCGACTCTTCCAAACGCCATATGCTACGATGATAAAAAGTGTGACAACAAGAACTATCCAATCTAACGTTGCCATTCTTTATTTAAAATATTGGGTGAATAAGTACAACAAAACGATCACCACAATAAGTGTTGCAATGACAAGTATATACACATTACGCCAACTGCCGAGTATGGGGCTGGGTTCTTCTTTTTCTGTCAATTTGTGATTATGTTTTTCCGTGATCTTAATCTATTTATTCTTCGGCAATGCTACTAAGTTAAGTAACAATTTATACGCACCGGAAACACCGGCAGGTAATTCTCTAAAAAACACCAAGCCCGTATAAACGAAATTTCCTTTGCCGTAAGGTGCTACGATAAGGCTTCCATCATTAGGTTTTTCACCCGGGTCATTCATGCGTAAGAGTGGTTGATAATGTGCATCTATCTCAGAAGCAAAATAAATTCCACGTTCCTGATGCCATCCTTCAAAATCTTTTGAAGCGATCTTATTGGGTGAGTTGAATGCCGCATGAGATGATTGCAAAATCTCTACAGGAGCAGTTTCATCTGTAACTCTATCGCGAGTAATGGTGAAAGGGTATGGGCCTATTTTCGTTTTCAAAGGACCTACACGACTGTTGGTATTGTATTGAACAATCAAATTACCTCCCTGCTCTACATAACGCATCATCTTAGCGTGAAGACTTTGCAATTTATCATTGGTGTTATAAGCGCGTACCCCTGTTATGATCGCATCGTATTTATCAAATGAAGCACTAACCAATTGTTCATCGTTGATGATGGTTACATCCATTCCCAATTCTTTCAGCAATTCCGCCACTTCATCTCCTGCGCCGGGGATGTAACCGATTTTTATTGCCGGAATTTTTATGTCTTCATGAATAAGATGTGTAGCAGCTGGTTGTAGCAGTAATTGTTTCGGTATGTGATCGTAATCTATAATGGTAAGACTTTGATTGTAGATTTTTCCATTTGCATTTACAGACAAATTCATGTTGCCATCTGTGGCATTTTTTGAAGGCGTTATTGCAATGGGTATAATGGTTTGCGAGCCTTTACCTACAAGCTGAAAGTCAGCATTTGATATTTTTACATCCCAACCTTGCGGCGCATTGACGGATACTACTCCTTTGATGCTATCAGTAGAAGAAACGATGGTTACAGGAATCGTTTTCGTTTTATCATTTGTAAAAAGATAATTGTTGTACGAAACATTGATAGCTATGGGCGGCACTATTTGTAAGGGTTGATATTGTTCACCTTTTACAGGATCTACGGTTTTATAACGAATGGGAATTGTAGTTGAAAATGTATCGTTCATCACTTTAAACAAAATAGAAGCTGTTGCCGCTGTTGCATTTTCAGCTAAGGTATTTTGCTTTAAATCATGCACTTGAAACAAACCTTTTTCAGGAAATGTTGTGAGCCAGTATGGTGTGCTTTGTTTTGTGTTTAACGGCACTTTAACAGTTTGCGAGATGCGCTCCATCTTGTTATCTGTCAACGAAAGATTAAGCGAAGTATCGTTGTTAAATGTCTTTAGGTTTAAAACACTAATTGGTTCTTTGGATGATTTGATCAAGCTAATATTCACTTTCACATCTTGTCCCGGAGCAATGGTTTGCAGACTTGTCGTAACATCTGCCCAGACACCACTACTTGCTAAAATGATTCTTTCAAGCAATGCAATTTTTAAATGTTTTTGTGCGGCAAGCTCTTTATTGTTTTTAGAAATCTTTTGAAAAGCGTGATACAGCTCCATCAATTCACTTAGAAAATTATCATGCGGCTTATACTCGTAATTATTGATGGTTTGATCTATCATTTTCTTCAAAGACTTTGTTTCACTGTAACGATTCCAAGTCATATCCACTCCATCAAACAAGTCGTCTTTTGCTTCAGCACCTTTCATGTGTTTAAAATATTCAAACTGCGAACCTCTGCTTTTTTC
>CBFGYQ010000081.1:0-7900 GCA_965652995.1 uncultured bacterium | reverse complement strand
CCAATCATATTCCGGCAATTTAGTTTCCAGCACCTCATCATCATAAATTTTATCATAAGGAATTTCGGCATAAGTGAGAACAAGCGTCACCGCATCATCCCAAGGTTGTTTGCCACCCGGTGTATAAACAGCTATTTTCGGAGGTTTTTCAAGTTTGATGATATCGCCATTGTAGTCAGGGTCAGCAATTTCATTTACCATTCCGGAATATTGTGCATCACTTATTACTTCATAATCTACACCGCGCAATTTGCAAATGCGCTCTATGCTTTCTATCTGATTCATAGCAAAACTGCCGCCCTTGTAATTCAATAACCAATCAACTGCGATCCCTTCTTTCAATGCCTGATAAGCAACACCATAAGCTTTGAGATGCTGATGTTGTGTTTCTGCATCCATTGGTATAAAAAGCCTTGCTCCGAAACTTTCTATTGAAAAAAGTAGAAACAGGACAGATAAGAATAGGTTGTAGGTTTTTTTCTTCATGCTATGCGATGTAAGTTACAGTATAGACTAACAGAATATACTGTGAAAAGGTTTTTTAACTTTTTTTGATGCGGGCGATTACCTTTGCGGCATGGCGTCTTATAGTAATGCACAAGCCATCCGTGCATTGTTCACAGCAAGTTTACAATCTATTCTCAAAAGTCCATCAGCCATATTTTTCAGTGTAGCATTTCCTTTGATATTTATATTGGTATTTGGTTTTTTGGGCGGCGGTGGTAGTTATAATTTGTCGGTAGCACCTGCTATGGGAAGCGACACGACTAATGAATTGTTTGCCGAACTAAAAAATATTCCTGCTTTAAGATGGAAAACAGCCAATACCCAAGAAGCTATTGACCAACTGATGAGTGAAGGAGAATTAGTGGCGACAATTGCAGTTCGTAAAAATCCCGAAGGAACGATCCCTGAGAATGCTGTTTTCATAACAGGCTCCTCTTCACAAATGGATAAGCTGCAACAACTGCAATCCATCATCAACACAGCCATTCAATCGCGAGATCCTGAAATACAACAGCGAACACAGCAACTCGCGAAAATTGATCTAAGTGTAACACAAGTGCGAGAGTTCAAAATGATCGATTTTATTCTTCCCGGTCAATTAGGGTTTTCTTTGTTGGCGGCTGGCGTGTTCGGAACTGCATTTGTATTCTTTAATCTTCGACAAACACTTGTGTTGAAACGGTTTTTTGCAACACCGGTTCGTAAATCTTCTATAGTTCTTAGCGAAGGACTCTCCAGAATGTTTTTTCAAATGACCGGTGCGGTGATCATTATTGCCGTAGGGCATTTTTTATTTGGATTTACGTTGGTAAATGGATGGGTCACATTTATTCAAATGTTGTTCGTATGTGCATTGGCAATGATGGTTTTTATGGGATTTGGTTTTTTAGTGAGTAGCCTTGTAAAGAATGAAACCAGTATTCCTCCATTTTCCAATCTTATTACATTACCTCAATTTCTTTTGGCGGGTACTTTTTTTTCTATCGATAATTTTCCTTCTTGGTTGCAACCTATTTGTAGAATATTGCCATTGACCTATTTGAATGATGCGCTTCGTAAGATCGCTTTTGACGGGGCTAGTTTTTGGGATATCAAATTTGATATTCTCATTCTTGCAATATGGGGAATAGTTGTATATGGCATCACTGCACGAATTTTTAGATGGGAGGAATAAGATATACTCATTAAAAATGGGTCAAGTCATTCCACGTTAGTTATCCTATATTTACAACCTAAATTATCCGAAAAATGCAAACAGGCATCTTACATCTTCACAACATCATGCGCTGGGTGGTGATTCTTTTTGTCTTAATTAACCTTGTAAAATCTGCAAGTGGAATGAGTGGTAACAAGTCCTTCACGGCAGGAGATAAACGCAATGCTTTGTTTATGATGATAAGTGTGGACATACAGTTGTTGCTTGGGTTGTTTTTATATTTTATGGGTTCGTGGGGTATTAAGAATATTCAGAATCAGGGAATGGGTAATGTGATGAAAGATGCTGTGAGTCGCTTCTTTGCTGTAGAGCATACACTCGGAATGCTAGCTGGTTTAGTGTTGATCCATCTTGGCTATGCTGCTGTAAAAAAGAATATTGCTGATACTGCAAAATTCAAAAAGCTGTTTTGGTTCACTTTGTTTGCTGCTATCCTCATGCTAATATCTGTTCCTTGGCCGTTCCGCGAAGGTTTGGGTCGTCCGTTGTTTCCGGGCATGTAATTTTTCTGAAATTTAGTTGCATCGTACAAATGCGCAAGTTTCTCCAGCCGATTTATACAGCTTATGTTGTCACCAGTTTTTTGGTGAGTATTGTGTTGGCGTTTCCATTCTTTTTTGTCTCAGGGTTGGTCAACAATTCTGCTTCTGGAAAGTTCATTTATTCGCTCGTTCACTATTGGGCTATCGGTTGGTTGTGGTTGATAGGAATGCCTTTGAAAAAACAGGGAACATTTTCAAAAGAAAAAAAATATGTGATCGTTGCCAACCATATTTCTTATCTGGATACGTTGAATATCTACGCATTACTTCCTGAATATTTCAGAACGCTGGCGCGTAAAGAGATGGTGACCATTCCTGTGTTTGGGATGATCTATAAACAGCTGACGATATTGGTGGATAGAAGCAGCCACGAAAGTCGCACCAAAAGTATGCGTATGATGCATCGCTTATTAAAGGATGAAAGTCACATAGCGATTTTCCCTGAAGGCAGCTTTAATGAAACCGGTGAAACGCTAAAAGAATTTTTTGACGGAGCTTTTCGCTTGGCGGTGAATACTCAGACACCCATTCTTCCTGTCATTTTCCCTGATACCGAAAAACGCTGGCATTACAGTGCTTGGTGGAAACTATGGCCCGGTAGGAATCGTGCTATTTATTTAGAGCCAATTGACGTTGAAGGGCTGGATATAAAGACAGTGAAGGACATTACATTTGAGAGAATGAAGGGTACTCTGAAACGTTATATTTCGACTACAGATAACATGACACGCGTGTGAATTTATGTTACGAAAGGAAGTTGAGGGTTAGTGATGGAACGCCAACTAGAAATCATCTTTTATCTTCATCTGCTTGTCGAATACCTTCTTCAACTTATTCTACAAAATGAGTTGTTCAATTAACTCATCAATAGCAAAACTATCAGGCAAATTCTGTAAACTAATGTTTAGCTTTTCCTTGGTTAGCATCTTCCGGCTTTTGTTAATATACGCAGCTTTCAGTGTGTGGGAATGGTGTTGTGAATTGCTCCATAGCAAAACGAACGTACAAGAGTGCGACGCAAATCAAGTCTAATAGTAGCAAAAAGCTAAGTGCAAAAAAATCATCACAGCTCCGTTTTCGTAATGGGTTTTCTCCAACGTTCCAGCAGCTTTGCCATCCACCAAAAAGAGACGGCGAGGATGGCGAAGAATAAGCCTTTGTTGGTCTTGTCCCAAAAATACTCGAAGTAGCGGGTGTAGATGTTTACGAGGAGGAATATGAGCCCCAGGTCACGAAGGAGGTTATCTTTTTTCTTCAATCCGTAGGCTGCCACACCAATGGTGAAAACAGAATACGCCAACGCCCAATACCAAAAATGATTTTGCCGGGTGTCCGTCCAATCCGCAATGGTAGCACTGTTACCAAAAATGGATAATGCCCAAAACGTGACTAAGAGATTGAACCAAAGGAGTATTCTTATGGGTTGCAAATTGTGTTTGAGTAAAGTTGTTTTTCTTATTGCAGCAAATACCAATAATATTACCACTGCGAAGACCGCGAAACGCAAAGGATAATTCATTCCAAGAAAATACACATCGCCCTTGCTCCAAAAATAAGTTTGCGCTGCCCACCAACCGACGAGTGATAAAAACGTTGCAAACCATAGCACCACCGAACGCAAATAAATAGCTATGAGCAAATACACAACGGTGGCAATCATTAGTAGAATAGCATAGTTGCCATCTTCTGTATAAAAGATGCGACCTACGTAAGCCAATGCGATAGCGGTACTCATTACTGTCATGATGTTGAAGGCTTCGTTGATGGCGGAGATGTGTTGTTGTTTTGCAAGTCGTCGTTTGCTCATCCAAACGAGCAATGCTGTGATGATTGAAAACGTGATACTGATAACCCATTCGGAAGCACCTAGTTTTCTTCTGAGGAGTTCTATCCATCGCTCGTCCATCACCAATGTGCCGAAAGCCAGTACGCCACAACTGATAGTTCCTATGGTGGCGAAAGTGATTAGAATATTTTTACTGCCGTCGCCGGGTTGGATAGTTTGTTGTAAACGATTTTTGGTGGGTTCATCTATGTAGTTTTTATCAAACCAGTTTTGGATGGTCTGATGCATTTCGTCACGATGTTCTTCTTTCGGGTTCACAGAATAAAGTAAAGGAAAAACTTAGGTAATTTCGAAATTCAATGTCTTATAAAAAAATCAAAACTCCCGTTGGAGAACTAACGCTTATTGCTAATGATACACATTTGATGGCAGTGCTTTGGGGAAATGAAGATGAAAGCAGAGTGAAAATAATACTAGGTGAAGAACAAAATAATCATCCAATTCTTTGCGAAACAGAAAAGCAGTTGCGTGAATATTTTGCCTCTGAGAGAAAAAGTTTTGAGCTGCCGTTACAATTCATCGGTACTGATTTTCAGAAAAAGGTATGGAACGAACTGCTAAAAATACCTTTCGGCGAAACGCGAACTTATCTACAAATAGCACAACAACTTGGTGATAAAAATGCCACTCGTGCTGTGGGTCTGGCTAATGGGAAAAATCCTATTTCTATCATCGCTCCTTGTCATCGGGTAATTGGCGCATCAGGAAAGTTGACAGGTTTTGCTGGTGGTTTGGAGAATAAAGCGTTTTTATTGGAGTTGGAGAGCAAAGACAAATCACCTCGTTTGTTCTAACTAAAATCAACGATATTTATTCAACTAAGAAAAATTCAATAACATGAAACTGATACTGACAGGTGCAACAGGAATGGTAGGAGAAGGCGTATTGATGGAGTGTTTGCAAAATAATGAGGTGACGGAAGTATTGATGGTGAATCGCAAACCTTCTCCATTGAAACATTCAAAATTGAGAGAAACAATCGCTTCTGATTTTACAAAATTAGATGCTGTCGAAGAACAATTGAAAGGATATGATGCTTGCTTCTATTGCGCCGGTATCAGTTCTGTTGGTTTAGATGAAGAAAAGTACAGTCATATTACCTATACCACTACAATGGCTTTCGCGGAAAAGTTGGCGGCTCTCAACCCTAACATGGTTTTTGATTTTGTAACCGGTGCACATACAGACAGCAGCGAGAAAGGGAAGATCATGTGGGCACGTATAAAAGGCAAAACAGAAAATGATTTAATGCGACTTCCTTTCAAAGGACAATATAATTTTCGCCCGGGATTCATGAAGCCATTTAAAGAACAACAAAACGTAAAGACTATTTACAAACCTATCATTTGGTTGTTTCCGAAGATTTTACCTAAACAATCTCTCACACTGCAACAAGTAGCACAAGCAATGATAAATACGGTGACGAAAGGTTATGAAAAACAAGTATTGGAAATTGCAGATATTAAAATACTGGCAAACAGATAGTTTTGATTAATAACTTTCCTACATTATTCCTGCGTTAAGAAATTATTACCATTTCATTATTTCTTTCTCATGCGGAAGTCTGCCGTTAGCTTTGCGGAGATTTTTTGAGATGAGAAAAGTTTTATTATTTCTTTCTATCATTCTTGTTTCCCAACATGGTTTGGCGCAGCGGTTCTTGACAGATATGATGGATACGAATACCCATGTAGGTAAAGGCATTTATCCATTATATAATAATCATGATCGGTTGAAATTTGGTGGTTATATGCAGCCGCAATTTCAATTTGCAGAAAGCAAAGGCGTGAAAAGCTATAGTGGCGGCGACTTTTCTTCCAATTCCAACAATCGTTTCATGCTGCGTAGAGGTCGTATTCGTGTGGACTATGGGCATTTTACAGAAGACGGAAGACCATTGGCATTATTTGCATTCCAATTTGACGGTACAGAACGTGGCGTAAATATTCGTGATTTCTGGGGAAGATTTTATGAGAACAAAGTGGAAATGTTTTCATTGAGTGCCGGTATGTTCGCTCGTCCGATGGGTTTTGAAGTCAATCTTTCTTCATCTGATCGTGAAACTCCTGAGCGTGGTCGTATGTCGCAGATACTGATGAAAACAGAACGTGACATAGGTATGATGCTCAGTTTTGACCCGAGAAAGAAAAGCAATCCTCTGAAAAAATTCATTAAAGTAGATGTAGGTGTTTTCAACGGACAAGGGCTTGCAGGACCAAATGATTTTGACAGCCATAAAGATGTGATTGGTCGCATATTTCTAAAACCTCAAAAACTCAACAAAGCCGGATGGACGCTTTCTGCCAGCACTTCAGGTTACTTAGGAGGTATTGTAAGTCGTTCAACAGACATTTATAAAGTAGAAAAAAAAGGTGCAAATGCAATGGTGGTGCGTGATAGTAATAGTTCTAATATTGGTTATGTAAGTCCGAGGAAATATGCTGGTGCAGACATGCAGCTAAAAATACCCAATAAGAAAGGCTTTTCAGAATTTCGTGCAGAGTACATAAGAGGTTTACAAACAGCAACTGCCAACACTTCGGAAACTCCGGGAACCTACCCAACCGATGCTACCAACGGCTTTCAACCACTGTACATTCGCAACTTTGACGGTGCTTATTTCTATTACCTGCAACATCTTGGCGTAAAAAGTTTGCAGGCAATTTTGAAATATGATTGGTACGATCCCAACAAAAAAGTGAAAGGAAAAGAAGTGGATGCCGCGAAAGGATTTACGGCGGCAGATGTCAAGTATAGTACATTCGGTGCAGGACTTCTTTATCATATTAATGTACACGTAAAAGCGTTTTTGTATTATGATGTGGTGAGAAATGAAGAGACGAACGTGAAAGGATTTGAGAAAGATATAAAGGATAACATATTCACATTCAGACTACAATATCGCTTTTAGAACAAATGTGGCGCAATATTTATAGCTAAGGTTAAGAAATTATTATCAATCAGGAATCAGACATATATCGCAAGCATTCAAAATAATTTTGCAAAAAATTTTTAAAACAACATCATCATGGCTTTTACTTCATTCGTAAAGTTATTCATGCCCAAAGACAAGGTCTTTTACAACTTATTCGAACAAGTGTCGGCTACTTTGCTAGAAATGACAAAGATCTTTGAGCAAGCCACCAATGAACCAGACGGGGAGAAGGCTGATAAATTATTAAAAAGCCTTGAGGATCTAGAGCATAAGAATGATGATATCACGCATAAGATATTCATAGAGCTTGGTAGAAATTTCATCACACCTTTCGACCGTGAAGACATTCATAATCTTGCAACTGCTTTGGATGATGTAGCCGATTATATATGGGCAGCGGGTAAACGTATTTTCATGTACAACATTGATCACAATGACAAGATCACACAAGAATACGCCAAGGTTATTAATAGAGCCGTGTCTGCATTAAATAACGCTGTGTCTGATCTTAGAGACATGAAAGATTTAAAAAACATCACTGCGGCGTGCGTACTCATAAATAGTTTAGAGAATGAAGGTGACGAACTGCTTGACAAAGCAATGGTTGACATGTTTGCAAGCGATATTGACCATAAGGAATTGGTAAAAAAGAAAGACCTCTACGAAATGCTTGAGGTAGTAACGGATAAATGTGAGGATGCCTCCAACGTTATTGAAACCATCATCATCAAGTATTCTTAAAAACTAATTCTTCGCTCTCATGACGGTATTGCTCATAGTCATCATAGCATTGGCACTCATCTTCGACTACATCAATGGTTTTCATGATGCTGCCAATTCTATCGCTACGATTG
>CBFGYQ010000080.1:0-7931 GCA_965652995.1 uncultured bacterium | reverse complement strand
GTGTTCTTACGGAAACAGAGTCTGTACTTGCTTCTATTGACGCTGTACCTTTGTGAGAGGACAATTTGATATTATCAACTTTATTTTCAGAACCAACTAAAGTCTTGCAAATTTTTACGTTAGTATATTGTTTAGTATTTTCTTTTAGAAGCTTTACAAAATGTTCTTCTCCATCTATGCAAAGTATAGGCGCATCTGAATAATTACGGATAAACGCTACCGTATCACCCACATTTGCTCCTATATCTATTATAGTGCTGTTACCTACTTTTTCTTCTGTGTACTTAACAATTCTAGCCAGGTTAAAATTATAATTAGGGAATAACAATAGTATTTCAGGCAGTTGATGAGATAAATTCAATTTAATTTTTTCGTTTCCTATTCTTACAGAAACAAGAGGGTCATAGAAATTTGTCAGCAATCGTATTAATCGTCTTTTGAGTATTCTAAATAACATCGACTTTGTTTTTCAAAAATGTTCGGCAAAAATAATATCTGTTGTTTTTCTTTTACATTTTAAATAAATCAATAGATTTGGGAAATATTTTTTATGAAATACCTATTTACACTTTTCACTGCGCTAAACATTTCAATTTTTGCAATTGCACAACCTGCAAATTCACCTACTTCAGAGTTATGCAATTTCGCAGATTATATTCCTCAAGCAAATTTAGTCGCTTACTACCCTTTTTGTTCTAATGCTGATGACAAAAGTGGCAATGGACATCACATGACTGTTTACGGACCTTTGTTGACTACTGACCGTTTCGGCAGACCAAATGCGGCATACCAATTTGATGGTATTGATGACTTTATTAGTTATTCAACTGTTTTGCAACACGGCAATGATTACACATATTCTTTTTGGTACAAAAGTGATGACATTTCCCAACGTGGAGATATCTTGACAAATGGTAATGGTGGAGCAAATGGCGTAGGATTTTTGCAAAATGGAGGTATCAATGCACCTGGATTCGATGGTCCAGGAAATAAACTAACATTTTATTCATGCGGACTTTATGCCTATTCCTCTACATCAACCGACACTAATAGTTGGCATCATGTCCTATTAAGATGTATTGGAAACAATTACGAATTTTTGTATGATAATACTTTAGTGGCTTCTGGATCTTATGTCAGAAATAATCCTGTTGATGCATTTTATGTAGGCATGAATTACATCATGGGTGTTGATCCTTTTGAAGGCAAAATAGATGACATTGCAATATATGATCGCGCGCTTACAAATCAAGAAATAGATACTTTGTTTAGTAAATGTGGAACACAACTTAAATCAAACCCTATTAGTACAACTGTCGACGAGAACGATACTGCAAACTTTTTTGTTTCTACCTTTTATTCAAACGCGACATTTCAATGGCAAATGAATTCAGGATCCGGTTTCGTAGACCTTTCTAATAACTCAAATTCTATCGGGGTAAATGATGACACTTTACATATTCTTAATGCTCCCTTTAATATGAACACCAATAGTTTTCGAGTAATAATTACAAGCCCGGGAGGTTGCAAAGACACTTCTTATCCTGCAACACTAAACGTAAATCCCCCATTAGGAATAAACGACTTAAGAATAAATAACAATTCAACAATGATTTATCCTAACCCTTCTACAGGAAGTTTTATTGTTGATGTACAGCTACTAAATCTACATGATGAAATCATACTTGAACTACATGACTTAACAGGTAGGAGATTTGCTATTCAAACTGTACAAACTAAAAGAAATGTATTTTCAGTAAAAACTAACGTATCTAACGGTTTATACTTTTTAAACCTCTATGATACTTCAGGTAAAAAAGTTGCACAGAAGAAAATAGTAATAAACTAATCTTATTAAATTATTATTGCTGCTTTCATTTTATCCTTTAATTTGCCACTGTGGATTATCCCTATAAAATCTCGGTGGCAATTTGCTCCTACAATCGTGGTAGGTTCATCGTCAAAGCACTTGATAGTCTCTTCGATCAAGATTTCGACAAGAACAAGTTTGAAGTAATTGTTGTGGACAACAACAGCACGGATAATACATTGCAACTACTCGAAGAATACAAGAAACAACATCCCGATTACAACTTCAGATACGTAACAGAACCAACCCAAGGCGTTGCATATACGCGTAACAGAGGTGCCAAAGAAGCTAAAGGAGAAATTGTAGCTTATCTGGACGACGACAGCATTGCACAACCCAATTGGTTGCAAAGCACAGTTGATTTTTTTGATGACAATCCTGATGTGTATTCTACAGGTGGCAAGATCACTCCTTATTTTCTTACAGATGTTCCCGATTGGTATTCAAAATATTTTTTCGGGTTGGTAGGCAATTTCGATCAAGGAAAAAATGTGAAGCAACTTACCGGACAACGCTATCCATGTGGTGCTAATATGGCTTTTCGGGAGAAAGTTTTTGATGAGGTTGGCTATTTCAATACCGCACTTGGCAGAAGCGGAAAAGGACTTTTGGCAAATGAAGAGAAAGATATTTACATGCGGATATTGGATTACGGTAAAAAGGTTTTTTATCTACCGGGAGTGCAAGTCTTGCATGCGGTTGAAGCAAATAAATTTGATAAAAACTATGTAAGAAGACACAGCATGGGTATTGGTGGCGGCGAGCGTTTACGATTGAAAGGACAGCCAATTGCTCTGATAAAAAAAATCTTCGAATATGTTGCGAAATGGGGTTATGCAGTAGTTTATGGAATTGGCTTTTTGTTGAAAGGACAATGGAGTAAGTTCCACATGTTGGAGCGTTTTCGCTGGTGGGTGATAGAAGGTTTTTTAAACCCTGATAAGGCGAAGTAATCCTTCAACTTTGTTCAGAAGTACAAAGGACTTCATTCATTTACCCATAAAAACATACTGTATAATATTAGCTCCCATTTGTAGGGATTGTTGTCTCTTTTCAGGATTATCGTTATGTACTTCTGTATCTTCCCAACCATCCCCTAAGTCGGTTTCTGTAGTATAGTAGCAAACCAATCTACCTTTATAGATCAATCCGTAACCTTTTGGTGGCTTGTTATCGTGTTCATGAATTTTGGGCAAGCCGTTCGCAAAATTGAATTTTCGATGATAGATAGGATGTGAAAAAGGTAATTCCTGCAAACTCAATTCCGGAAAAATTTTTTTCAATGCAGGTCTTACGTACTCATCCAAACCATAGTTATCATCAATGTGCAAAAAACCACCGGCTTCTAAATATTTTCTAAGATTCTGTGCTTCTCCATCTGTCAATACCCACCGTCCGTGACCGGTCATGTGGATGAATGGATAGTTGAAGATTTCAGGACTTCCTACTTCTACTTGTGCTTCCTTTGTGTCAAATTTTGTTTTGAGTTGTTGATTGCAAAAAGCAGCCAGATTTTTCAATGAAGTAGGATTTGCATACCAATCTCCGCCACCGCCATACACCAGCAAAGCCAGTTTCATTTGTTGTGAATAACTTACGAAACAACAAACAAACAGAACAACAAATAAGCATATCAATTTCCTCATGGATTCATCATTTTAAAATAAGCACAGACTGCCATCGCGGCTGTTTCTGTATGCAATCTATTACTTCCGAGGTCAATTCCCGTAAAATCATTTTGTAACGCCATTTCTATTTCTTCTCTTGTAAAATCCCCTTCTGGCCCGATCAACGCTATAATATTATTATCTGGTATCAATAACTCTGAAATTTTTTGTCTTTCTATTCCGTCTTCGCAATGCGCAATCAATTTTATTGCTTCAGCTTTTGTTTCTGCAATTACCAGTTTTAGCTCTTTCGGCTTTTCCAATATCGGTAAATGATATTGCTGGGATTGTAACATAGCCGACACCAATATATTTTGCCACCGATCTTCTTTTGTATGTACTCGTTCACTGCGCTTTGTTATCAGAGGCTGAATGGTGGTTACTCCTAGTTCTGTTGCTTTCTCCAACAGCCATTCATTACGACTAGCATTTTTTGTAAAAGCGATAGCTAGATGAAGTTGCGGATTAGGTTGGTCATATTTCTTCGTAGAAGCAATATTTACTTCAACTGTTTTTTTTGAAATACTATTTATTGAAACATCTGTTACAGTTCCTTTTCCGTCAGTGAGTTGCAACTGGTCTCCGGTTTTCATACGCAGTACTTGTGCAATATGTTTCACCACATCGCCTTCCATCATCATTTGGGGTCTACTATAATCTTGAGGATAATAAAATATCGGAAGTGTCATCGATTGGCAAGATAGTCCAATTGAAGATTACCGCAATACAAGCTGTTTTTCACGAATAGCTTTTCGAAGATTGAGCAATGCATATCGCATTCTTCCTAAAGCTGTGTTGATGCTAACACCTGTTATCTCAGAAATTTGCTTGTAGCTTAAATCGCCATACACACGTAAGACAACCACCTCCCGTTGCTCTTCGGGAAGCTCTTCTATTAAAAGTCTTACATCATTGTTGGTTTGTGATGTTTCAATTCTTGCTGATGGAGTTTCTGTTTTTGCACCAAACAATGCCAAAATATCTTCACCATTTTCGGTAGTAATAGGAATTTGTTTTCTGCTTTTCCTGAAATGATCCATGCAAAGATTATGGGCAACTCTCAATGCCCAAGGAAGAAACTTACCTTGTTCGTTATATCGGTCATCATTGAATGTGCGGATGATCTTCAAAAATGTATCTTGAAAAATATCTTCAGCAGCATACTTATCCTTCACTAACAAATAGATAGATGTGTACAATTTATCTTTATGACGATAGATAAGTTTTTCTATTGCATCCGCGTCTCCAAGCAGGTAAGCATTGATTAACTCGGCATCTGTGATATGAGAGATTGTTTGCATCATTCCTTATAAACCTTTAAAGTATTTAGTACAAGTAATCTTGTTTCCTGAAAATTATTTAGGTAGAAATGTGCTTATAAATCGTTTGTTTTTTTAACCGGATTTTTTGAATGGAGAGCTAAAAAAGTTAATTCAATTCAATAATCCAAATTTTAACTAAAAAAATGACAGTTCGCTATAGTAGACGAATAAGAGTTAAAATACGTTGGGAACGGAACAATATTTTTACAAATGACCACATTTTATGACAGCTCGATGACATTCTAACTATTATCAAAGGCATTACTTGCGGTTAAAATTCTATATCCGTTATATTTGTAGCATAAAGAAAAAGTGATGACGACAAAATCTTTTCAAGAGCATTTTGATAAAAAAATAGATGATGATATAGCTATTGAGCCACGTGATTGGATGCCGGATGATTATCGCAAAACGCTGATTCGTCAGATTTCCCAGCATGCACACAGCGAGATTGTGGGTATGTTGCCGGAAGGAAATTGGATAACACGAGCGCCAAGTCTTCGTCGCAAAGCGGTTTTGCTGGCTAAAGTGCAAGATGAAGGTGGACATGGCTTGTATCTCTATAGTGCAGCAGAAACATTAGGTATTAGTCGCGATGAAATGATCGAGCAACTGCATAGTGGCAAGGCGAAATATTCTTCTATATTTAATTATCCTACTATTTCTTGGGCAGATATGGGTGCTATTGGTTGGCTTGTAGATGGAGCAGCCATCATGAATCAAGTCCCTTTATGCAGAACCTCTTACGGGCCATACGCGCGTGCAATGGTGCGTGTTTGTAAGGAAGAAAGCTTTCATCAGCGTCAGGGTTTTGAAATCATGCTGACACTTGCTAACGGCACGGAAACACAAAAGAAAATGGCGCAAGATGCTTTGGATCGCTGGTGGTGGCCTTCTATCATGATGTTTGGCCCGCCGGATGATAACAGCCCGAATACAGAACAAAGTATGCACTGGCGTATCAAGCGTTTTACAAACGATGAGCTGCGTCAGAAATTTATAGATGTAACAGTAGAGCAGGCAAAGATTTTAGGATTATCTATTCCTGACAAAGATTTGAAATGGAATGAAGAGCGAGGTCATTATGACTATGGTGTGATCAACTGGGATGAGTTTTGGAATGTGGTGAAAGGAAACGGCCCCTGCAATAAGCAACGTATTGAAACCCGTACAAAGGCGTGGGAAGATGGTGCGTGGGTGCGCGAAGCGGCAATGGCATATTCTAAGAAACAACAGGAAAAGCAAGAGTTGGCAATGGCAAGTTAGCAGTTGACAGATTGGAGAAAGCAGAAGGGGCAGAGATTTAGACAGAAATGCTGAAGGCAAATCACACCACTCGCGTCATTGCGAGGAGGAACGACGAAGCAATCTCACGAAAACAAAAAAATAAAATGAGTAAGGGTAATGAAGGAGAGGGGCATTTGGATATAACCATTGCTCACTATGAAGAGAACGAAGATGGTCAAAAACGGAAGTGGGACGAAATAATGATTCATGGTAATCCCGAAGGGCTAAAATCACTTGCAAAATTGCTTATGAGGATCGCTGAATTAGACCAGGAAAAAGTAGATGACAAATATTTGCCTGCTGGAGCACGAGAGCATTATCATTTAAGTCCTGGGGTTGAGTTATCTGATAGTTCTAATTATGTAATAGTCGGAAGATTGGATGCTAAAGGAACAGGCGATTTTTATAAAAGTTATATTCCAAAAGGAAAGAAATAATTGAAGATAAATTGTTGAACAAATAATAGAAACACTCGCGTCATTGCGAGGAAGAATGACGAAGCAATCTCACGAAATAATAATTGACAAGCTAAATTGTGTTAGCGTGAGATTGCTTCGTTCCTCGCAATGACGCGAGTGAGAGAAATGACGATAAGAATTAATCAGATGAACGGTGCCATCGCCACTGAAGCCAAATAGTAAACCGGAACGGTGATGCCATAAAAAAATAAAACAACATGAATTTTTTTCGCAAATATTATTACGGAGATATCCCTGAAGAAAAAGGTGCAAAGGACAATACGAAGCAGCATGATAAGACGAATGAATGGCCTTTGTGGGAAGTGTTCATCCGCAGCAAAGCGGGTTTAGACCATAAACACGCCGGTAGTCTTCACGCGGCAGATGCAGAGATGGCAATCGAAAATGCTCGGGATGTTTACACTCGTCGCATGGAGGGCATTAGCATTTGGGTGGTGGAAAGCAAGCACATCCACGCATCAGAGCCATCAGAAGCCGCATCTATGTACGAACCTGCAAACGATAAGGTCTATCGTCATCCTACGTTTTATGATTTGCCGGATGAGCTGAAGCATATGTAGCGGTTGAAGTCAAAATGTAAAATTCAAAAGCAAAAAATTCCATTACTCGCGTCATTGCGAGGAGGAACGACGAAGCAATTTTGCTTATTAATAAATAATCTTAGAATGCCAAACCAATCAACACATAAATTGCATTACACCCTCCAACTCGCCGACACAACCCTCATCAACGGTCATCGTCTGAGCGAATGGTGTGGACACGGACCGGTGCTGGAGCAGGATATTGCTTTGGCGAATATTGGCTTAGATCATCTTGGTGCTGCGAGAAGTTTTTATCAATATGCTGCAGAATTGGTGAATGGAATGGCTGCGGAAGAGAAGACAAATTTGTTTGCATCGCCGGTATTGAAAGAGAAAATAGATAAGGGCGAATTGATAGATGAGGATGATTTGGCGTACCTGCGTGATGGTTGGGATTATAGAAATGTACTGTTGTTAGAGCAGCCAAATGCTGACTGGGCATATACTGTGGCTCGTTCCTTTTTTCTGGATGTGTTCAATTTTTATTTCTACAAAGAGTTACAAAACTCTACTGATGAACGATTGGCGGCTATCGCAGAAAAATCGTTGAAGGAAGTGACCTACCACGCGCGCTGGAGCAGTGAGTGGATGATACGCCTCGGCGATGGTACGATGGAAAGTAAAAAACGTTTGCAAGAAGCCATCAACGAGCGATGGATGTTCACCGGAGAATTATTTATACCAAGTGATGCGGATAAGGCCATGCTGCAAGATGGAGCTGGCGT
>CBFGYQ010000079.1:0-7981 GCA_965652995.1 uncultured bacterium | reverse complement strand
TCATGTGTGTAAGAACCGTAGAGATACATTCTTGGTTTTCGATCTAGCAGCCAAAGGCCTGCAATTTTATACTTCAGTTTTTCGTCTCTTAATCCATAAGCGATATAGCCATTCAAATAAACATCTTTATGCAATCTGGGATTGGTTCCTAAAGACAAACGAAAACGTGGTCCTTCAATAATATTGTTACTATAGATATACCAGTAAGGACCAATTTCAAAAGCACCTACATCCTTCACACCACTTGCAAAAAAGCGGATCATGTTTTTGTAAGTAGTGAAGATGGGCATACTCTCAAGCGTGTCGATCATCTTGTAGATCTTCTTTTCATTTTTGCTCAAGGTATCATGTCGCACGCTAGCCCAAAAAGCATCATCACTGTGCCCTGCTGTATCTGTTACGATCACATCTTGTTTGTATTGTTTGTTGTTGAGTACGGATGGTATACTTGGGTCGTTGATGGAAATTTCCTTGTAAGATGTTGACTTCCTTCCAATGAAGCCGGGAAGTTTAGCGCCATAAGTTGCTGTGAAATGGGCAATGAATTTATCCTTTACTGGAAACCAAATGCTATCACCAATGGGCGCATACTCCTGATAAACACTCACGCCATCCACCCAGTTGATATTCGCCAGTTTCGGAACTTCCATCGTTACTCGCTGCAAAGCAAAAATGCTATCCACTACCCAGAAGTCCCCATAGAAGCAGTTTTCACCGCTGCGCCGTGGAGTAAATTGTACTAAAATAATCTTGTAGCCATAAGCAACTTGCGTGTCTTTAATTCTGTATTTATAATAAAACAAACCATTATTGCTTATGGGGCTTACAAAGTTTTTATCGAACACAGGAATGAAATTGTCGTAAGCATTGATGTTCTGATACATACTACCTAAGAACTTGGTAACACTTTCGTTGTTCACTCCTTTTACCTGTGCAGCCTTTATAAACTCACGTTGTTTTTTAGGTTCTTTTTGGAAGTAATAATCTGATAAGGTTTCTGTGAAATAGAAGGGTAGAAATGGCTTGCCTTCAGCAGATGTATCAAGATTATCGTAGATAAAACTGAAGCGTTTCATATATGGAATCGGCAGTTTCTCAAATTGTGATTTTGAAAGACGCTCCAGATCCACTTCCAGTTTATTGTACACTTCGTATTTATAGTTTTCCGTGCGGTCAGGGTTGTTGTCAGGCTTTTTGCGAATGATGTTTTTTATAAGCGTGATAGCAGGATCTTCACCGGGTCGTAGTACAAATTCTTCCAGTGTATTTTCCGACCGAGGCAACTCTATGTAAAAGCCATAATTTTTTTTGTCTTTAGAAAGGATCTTAAAAACACTTTCATAACCTATAGCTTCAAAGCGAATGGTGTCGTTGGGAAGATGGTCCGTTTTTATGGAAAATACACCATTCAGATCTGCGGATGTTCCCACTTCCGATCTTGGAAAAAATACGGTTGCAAAAGGAATTCCCTCACCGGTATTTTTATCTTGCACCACACCGCCTATTTCGTAGCCTTCTGTTTTTGGTGGTGCTATTATGTCGGGAATGATGAAAAGTGAATCAATTGATTGAACGACGGTATCTATCGCTTTCTTTGTTGTGTCCTGATAAACAAAACTGGTATCGTTTATTGAATTGATAATGCTGTCTTGTGTTTGTGCATTTAGCCGACAAGCAATCAGGATCAAAACAAAAATGGTGTAGAGTTTATTCAACTTCATAGATTATTGCACAGCCAAATACCAACTGTGAAAGTAGCAATTACAACCATCATACCAAGTATTGGAATTTAGAATTTTCTCTTACATAATTATGTAATAAAAACTCATTATTAAAACTCGCGTCATTGCGAGGAACGAAGCAATCTCACGATATAAATTCCAGTAACAGTAAACGTTTCGTGAGATTGCTTCGCTGAAAAAGCTCGCAATGACGCGAGTGGATAATGAGTAATTTTATGTCTAATGGTATAATATCTAACTAGTGCAATACATAAAAAAATAGCATCTCATTTTTCAGAGATGCTATTTATGTTTTAGAGTCTAATTTATTTTTTCTTCTTCGGTGTAAAGATGGCAATCATCCTACGACCTTCCATCTTAGGCATTGATTCCAGACTGCCTACTTCAGCAAGTCGTTCAGCAAATTTCAATAGCAACAATTCACCACGCTCCTGAAACATAATTGCACGTCCTTTGAACTGCACATAGCATTTTACTTTATCGCCCTCTTGCAAAAATTTCTCTGCATGTTTTGATTTAAAATCAAAATCGTGGTCATCGGTATTGGGTGTAAAACGAATTTCTTTTATTTCAGATTGCTTCGATTTTGCTTTCTGTTCTTTATCCTTTTTCTTTTTCTCGTAAAGGAATTTGTTGTAATCGATCAGGCGACAAACAGGTGGTACAGCGTTTGGCGAGATCTCAACCAGATCTACTTCCATCTCACGCGCCATAGCCAATGCATCTGCCAGTTTGAACACAGCGGGTTCTACACCATCACGTACCAGACGTACTTCCGGTGCCGTAATGTCTTCATTAATGTTATGCTCTCTTTGTTTTATTCTAGGTCTAAACTGTGGTTTTCCTTTCGGTCTTTTTTGCATTAAGTGTTTTTAAGTTGAGCGCAAAAATAATGTATTTGGAATATTATAGCATAACAGCATATAAAACTTATTGTAAAAGTTTGTAGGCACTAAAATGGCACATCCTCATCTCTCCCATTTTTTGCGTTCTGTTCGAGTCTCCTGCAAGGGACTCGAACACATGAATCGTACAAGTCTCTCAAAGAGGACTTGTGCGGGACAAAGGGTATATAAAATCTTGTTTTGGTTTTTTTTCCAAAGGCTTCACCCTTGGCAGATGCTTTCGGTCTTTCAGACCTCAAGAATGTGTTTGTAAATTCTACTTCCTATTTTCTATATAGGCTTTTATCTCCTCCATCATTACCGGATAATACTTATTAATCATTAGATCCTGCATCTCTTTGCTGATAACCGGACTTTTTTCAAGATATTTCTTGCCGATATCAGACTGGTAAAATGTATTTAATTCGACAATCTCTTTTGATGAATATGTCTTGTTGTAAATTTCTACCAAATCCTCATTTATCATTCTTTGCAAAACGGTCTTTATTATTGTTTTCATGTAGTCGTATACATCATCGGGTAATGACTTCCCACCGTATTGTTCCCTGTTTTTTCTGTCAATTTCTTTGAAATACTGAATAGTATTTTCTGTTCCACCATCTATCACTTCCTTAGCATAGATGGTATTTACAAGTTCTTTGGCAATATTGTTTTGCCCCCAAACATTTAAGGATGTCAATATTAGAATCGTGAGAATGCTATACTTCATGTTTTTAAATCTTTCAGTAATTGAGATATTTATTTTCTAAAACGGCACATCCTCATCTCTTCCACTCTTATCTTCTTCCTCATCAAAACGATAGTCATTTGCTTTGGAGGGAAGCGTTTGGAAGCCACCGGGTATGAACATTTTAGAACCGCCAAACTCGCTCGGGTCTCTACGAATACCCGTCATAGGATTGTCTCCGGGAGTTGGCGTAAATCCGCCGCCGCCGCCAAAGTTGCCGCCACCGAACCTATTAAATCCATTATCATCTTCCATGTCCACAAACTTTTGGTATTCTTTTATGAAACGAACCTTTACTGTATCGGTACTACCGTTACGGTGTTTCGCAACATGGATGTGGGTTTCACCTTCTATAGGGTTGCCCATTTCATCATTGTTTATACCATAATATTCCGGACGATAAAGGAACATAACCATGTCGGCATCTTGCTCTATCGCACCCGATTCACGGAGGTCACTCAACTGTGGTACTTTAGATTCTTTACGAGATTCCACCGAACGATTCAACTGGGAAAGTGCGATGATCGGTACTTCCAATTCTTTGGCTAATGCTTTAAGGTCACGAGAGATTTTAGAGATTTCCTGTTCGCGATTACCACCTTTATCAATGCTTGCTTGCATCAATTGCAAATAATCTATTATCAGCAATTGTATATCGTGCTTTTGCTTTAAACGACGGGCTTTTGCACGTAATTCGAAGATGTTGAGTGCTGCTTGGTCATCAATGAAAATTGGTGCTGTGGCGAGTTTATTCATGCGCTGCGTCATTTGTACAAACTCATGCTCCTGCATTCTTCCTTTGGTGATGGCATCCATAGAAACCTCCGTAACAGCAGATAGCATTCTTTTTACAATCTGCCCTGCTCCCATCTCTAACGAGAAAAATGCAACCGGAAATGGTTTGTTGGAATGCATTGCTGCATTCATGGCTAGGTTAAGACAGAAGGCTGTTTTACCCACCGCCGGACGAGCTGCAAGGATAATAAGATCAGTTCGTTGCCAGCCCGATGTCAATTTATCTAAAGGCATATAACCGGATGGTACACCTGTAAGATCATCGGTTTTGTTTTTCGCATCTTCTATCTCCTGCACGGTGCGCACCAAAACTTCTTTCAGGCTTTTAAAATTCTTGCGAAGATGTTTGTCGGTTATTTCATAAAGGTTGGATTCCGCTTTGTCGAGCAGATCAAAAACATCCGTACTGTCTTCATAAGCATCTGCAATTACGTTTCCTGAAATGCGTATCAGTTCTCTTTGAATGAATTTCTCCATCACTATGCGTGCGTGTGCTTCTACGTGCGCGCTGGAGAGTACGCTCATGGTGAGGCGCGTAAGAAAATAAGCACCTCCAACAATTTCCAATTCGTCTGATTTGCGAAGTTCTTCGGTAACAGTTAATAGATCTACCGGCATTCCTTTATCAAAAAGTCGGCGGATAGCAGCGTATATTTTTTGGTGTGCATCAACATAAAAGCAGTCAGCACTCTGGATAATTTCTAAAACTTCGGCAAGTTTATCTTTTTCGAGCATTACAGCACCAAGCACAGCTTCTTCCAATTCGTTTGCCTGTGGCGGAATTTTGCCATAAACGAGGGAGTTTATATCGGGTTTGCGACGTGTTGAGCCAAAATCTTTTTTAATGTTTAAAGCCATTGTTTGTTCTTACGATTCTGTGTTATTGGTGTTATTAATTAATTGATTTGTAATTAGTTAGTTGTTTTAAGTACAGTCCGTTTTTTCAAAAAAATCACCATCGTTAAGGGAATATTACTGGTAGGTTAAGTCAGCATTACCTTGATGGCAGGAGGACGAATGTAAGGAGTGAAAACAGTTCATTGTGCAACTGTTGAAACATAATTTTATAATCCATACTTCTGCAATCTTTTCATAGAAAATAACATGCAATACACTTTGAAAATTCAATAAAACCTATTTGTCCACACCGCTAACAAGTTACTCCTATTATTCCACAACAAATTCACAAAAAAATGTGGGTAAGTCTGTTCCATTTCTTTTAGCGAAAGACGATGCGAATGGTTATTATACATTTTAGTTTTCAAAGTATTTTCCTTGTAATTTTTTCTAATCATTCGGTTTACGAACTGTTGTTTATTTTTGGCTGAATAATTTGAATATATGTCTTTAGAAACTAAAGTAATGGAACAAATGAAGGATGCGATGCGTGCGAAAGATGAAGCAGCATTGCGTACCCTCAGAGCTATAAAAGCAGCAATTTTATTGGAAAAAACATCCGGTAGCGGCGCAGAGATAACGGAAGCGGATGAATTGAAAATGCTTCAGAAAATGGCAAAACAGCGCCGTGATTCATTAGATATTTTCACACAGCAAAACCGCGAAGACCTTGCTGCAAAAGAGAAAGAAGAATTGGCAATCATAGATAAATTCTTACCACAGCAAATGAGTGAAGAAGAGTTGGTTGCAGCACTTAAGAGCATCATTTCTCAAACAGGTGCTTCATCTCCTGCGGATATGGGCAAGGTGATGGGCATGGCTACAAAGCAATTGGCCGGTAAAGCAGATGGTAAAATGATCTCTGAAAAAGTAAAGCAACTTCTTTCCGGAAATGCTTGATTTTACAGGCATTATTATCATCGTTTTGTTTTTCATTCGCGGCTACATGAAGGGTGTCATTGTAGCCGTTTTTTCTTTATTGTCCATTCTGCTTGGTATAATTTGTTCATTAAAACTATCAGGGATGCTGGCGAATTATCTTTTAGAGAAAGGATGGGTGAGTAGCGGATGGGCGCAATTGATAAGCTATGCGATCATTTTCACAGCCGTTCTATTATTTATAAGAATGCTTGCTAAATTCATTAAATCAGCAATGAATGTTGTGATGCTGGGTTGGGCAGATGGTTTTGTGGGTGGATTGTTGTATGCGTTTGGTGCAGCCTTGATTTGGAGTTCGTTATTATGGATAGGCGATAGAATGCATTTGATAAGTGCAGAAGCAAAATCGAATTCGAAGACGTATGAATACTTTATTGTTTTAGCGCCTTGGGTGTACGCACATTTGGGCGTTGCCATTCCTTTTGCCAAGAATGTGTTTAATGAGTTGAGTAGCTTTTTTGAAAAAATAGACTAAGCAATTACAGATATTATTTTCTATTGCTTTTGATTTCCTCCACCACATTCGGGTCAAGCAGCGTAGAGGTGTCGCCAATATTATCCATATCACCTTCAGCTATTTTTCGCAATATGCGACGCATGATCTTTCCGCTACGTGTTTTGGGCAAGTTTCTTACAAACTGTATTTTATCAGGTTTTGCAATAGCCCCAATAGTTTTGGTTACAGATTTCAATATTTCCTCACGTGCCAGGTCTTCGTCTTTGAAGTATGGACTGAGCATCACGTATGCGTAAATTCCTTGTCCTTTTACATCATGTGGATACCCGACTGCCGCACTTTCAATAACATGATCGTGTACATTGATTGCATTTTCTACTTCTGCTGTACCTATTCTGTGTCCGCTCACATTTAGTACATCATCTACGCGACCGGTAATTCTGTAATTGCCATCTTTATCACGGATAGCTCCATCGCCTGTGAAATACTTGTTTTCATAAGTAGAAAAATATGTGGTTTTACAACGCTCATGATCGCCCCATGTAGTGCGCAACATGCCAGGCCACGGGAATTTAATGCATAAATTTCCCGATGCTTCTTGTTCTAAAATTTCATTTCCTTTTTCATCCATGATGCATGGTTGTATTCCCGGTAAGGGTAATGTAGCCCATGATGGTTTTTCGGGAGTGATGCCTGCAAGGTTGGATATCATAATGCCTCCTGTTTCTGTTTGCCACCACGTATCTACTATCGGACATTTATTTTTTCCAATATTTTCTTTGTACCAATGCCATGCCTCTTCGTTAATAGGTTCGCCCACTGTTCCAAGTATTCTTAAACTTGATAGATCATATTTTTTTACTTCATCCAATCCATAACTCATAAGGCTGCGAATGGCTGTGGGCGCGGTGTAGAGAATATTCACTTTGTATTTATCTACGATATTCCAAAACCTTCCGGCATCAGGATAGGTAGGAACACCTTCAAACATCACCACAGTAGCACCTGCACACAACGGAGCATACACCATATAACTATGCCCTGTGATCCAGCCAATATCCGCTGTACAGAAATACCCATCATAGGGTTGGTATTGAAACACGTTCACGAAAGAATAAGTGGTGTAGATCATGTAACCCGCACAAGTATGCACCACACCTTTCGGCTTTCCTGTAGAACCGCTTGTGTACAATATAAACAATGGATCTTCCGCATGCATTACTTCTGTAGTAGCATTCGCGTCATTCACTTTTGTTATTTCATCATGCCACCACACATCACGTTCGTCTTTCATGGTTATAGTGGTTTTAGTATGGCGATACACAATCACTTTTTTCACAAAATCAAATCCTTCGATCGCTTCATCTACAATCGCTTTCAACTCAATATTTTTATTGGCTCTGTTGCCGCCATCTGCTGTGATGATGAATGTAGCTTGTGCGTCTTCCACTCTGTCTTTAATACTCTTGGCACTAAAGCCACCAAAAATGACCGAATGAATAGCACCAATACGAGCGCA
>CBFGYQ010000078.1:0-8009 GCA_965652995.1 uncultured bacterium | reverse complement strand
ATTCAATGAACTTTTAGCAAAAGTGATAGCCCCTTATAAAAAACAAATCTTCTATGTTGATGTTCGTGGATTAACTCCTCGCAATGGTTGGTATGATGAGATACATCCGAAAGATGATGACTTCAAAAACATTGCTGACAAATTTGTTGAGATCATAGAATCGATAAAAAAAAAATGAAGTAGCTCAAAGTAAATCGTCTACCAAAAGCTCAAAGCCTCCTGAAATACCAAGTGATTTGGAAGCTGCTGGTTCTGATTTTTCTGAGCCGGCAATACCTTCTACGGCTGCGCCATTGCCTCCGCAGTTTGAAAATTTTCCTTTAGAGACTACACCACCGCCAATGATGCCGTCACCGGCTCCTTCATTTCCATCACCGTTAGAAAGCTTTCCTACGCCAAGCAGTAAACCTAAACCTCCTAAAAATTCGTCTGTGAAAACAGGTGATACTTCTCCATTCCGCGATGGACAAATGGACTATTTAATGTCAAGTGAGATGAAATTGAATGTCGCTACGAAGTGTACGGTAAGGATTGCAGGAAAAGAGGTAAAGAAGGCTGACATCAAAATCGGTAAAGGAAGTGAACATCAAAACATAAAAGTGACAGATGAAATGAGCGTAAGGTTGATAGATGTTTCAGGTGGTGAACATTTCAAAATTGTGTCGCTGAATACAGAAAAACAATCCATAGATGAAGGAATGTTTTCGGAATGGAATTTTATGGTAACTCCATTAAAAACAAACACAGAAAATAAAGGCACTTATGTATTGATGCTTAGCCTTACGGCACACTACGATGGAAAGAAAAAAGATTATCCTTTGATCGAAAAATCAATTCTTGTAACCGATGGAAAAGTTGATGAGAAAAACACAAAACGAATTGTGTTTTTAGCAGCAGACACGAGAGTGGATTTGAACGTAGATAAAGAAGCCAAAATCATTCGTGATGAATTAAAAAAAGGGAAACGGAAATATCAATACACTAAAGTCTTGAATTTGTCTGCTATCAAATTGATAGATGTTTTGGTGAATGAAAATCCATCAATACTTCACTATTCAGGACACAGTGCTGTAGAAGGAATTTTTATGTTTGATGATAAACAACAACCTGTATTAGCAGATGTAAAAAGCATTCAAAAAATATTTGAAGCCAACAAAAGCAAATTGAAAATTGAATGTCTGATACTTAATTCTTGTTATTCTAAAACCCAAGCTGATGCTTTGAAGAATTATACGAAGTATATCATAGGAACTACTAACGCTGTGCCGGATGATGATGCGCTATTGTTCTCGCAAGGATTTTACAAAGGTGTGTTCAATGAACTGGATTATAAAAATGCTTTTGATGGCTCATTGGCTGCGTTGGAGTTGAATGACGATGAAGAGACGGCGGAGATCTATCATTTTGGATAAGTAAAAAATATCTGCTGTTATTCGTTTTATAGTGTATTTTTTTGTATTATGTGAATGTTGTTCAATAGAGGTTGTAGAGTTTGGACAACAAAAGTTCTTTCAAAAAAAATTCTTTCATCATGTTCAGAATTTGTAAAAATCCCACCACAGAATGGCTTCGTAAAACTTACAGAGCCACCCCACTCCGCATTCCTGAAGCACGTTACCAACCGTTGCGCATTCTTAGTCAGGATGGAAACGATATTTCTTACTTAGGCGAACTTAAATATCTGCTATCAGACGGCAATGCGTTAAACGTAGAATTGCAAAATTCTCAAATGGCTGATTCTTCTCTGGAGCAAACAAAAACCATGAATGTAGATGTTGGCTTTAATATCTTGAATGGATTTTTCAAAGCCTTAAAAATGGAACCTGTGGCGATCTCAGCTGCATTCAACAGGGTAAAAGAGTTGTCCTTTTCTTTCACATCTGTCAATAGAAATTATATTGATATCCTACAACTAGGAAGTGTTTTAGCGAACATTCCAATCAATATAAAAAATCCCGCACTAGATCTTTTCAAAAAGAATGACGACATGAAAATGTTGTTATTAACAGATGCGATCACAAGCAATGGATTTAGTATTAACGACCATACAAAAGGAAATGGAGGTTTGAACATAGATGTGCCTTTAATTGAAAAATATATTGCTGAAGGAAAGCTGAATGTGAAAATGAGCAACGATAGAAAATCGTCTGTTTCTTTTAGTGGTCATGATCCTCTTACGTTTGCTTTTGCATGTGCTGTAATAGAACCTGATTGGAATACCGGATTGTTGTCGGTAAAAGAACTGTTTAATCCACGTAAAGCACTTGAATCCGGAAGCGAGGATATTGCTACTGTAGAAGAAAATCAATTGAACTACAAAATGGTTTTAGATGATGATGAAAACGAACCGGCACTTTTGAGTATCAATTAATGCGTAGAACTACTTAGGAGGAGGAATAGTGATTTATTAATATCGTAATCATTAGTTATGAAACAATCAGCCACTACCAACAAGGAACTCGCCAATGAAGCCTTTGAGCGATACATGTCTGTTTCTAATGAAATCGACAGAGTAAAGAAAGGGATAGAGATGAACCGAAAAGGTGAGGCGCAACTTTCTGAAATCACAAGTGATCCTAAAAATCTTGCTGAGCGTATTGCCAGAGAGGGCTTACCGATAGAGCAAGCAATGGAACGCATAAATGGAGTTCCTAATTTTCAGGACATTCTTATTCTCAAAAAAATATTTCGCATTTCGGAATGTGTGGGTCGCATTACCATCAAAAATCAATACGGCACGTCGGGCTATGGTACAGGGTTTTTAATTGCACCCGGAGTTATTATTACTAATAATCACGTTTTCCCTGATGCTGAAACGGCAGCCGAATCTTACATACAATTCAATTATGAACTTAATGATAAAGGAGAACCACTTGCCGTCCAAACCTTCAATCTAAAGCCGGATAAACTTTTCATCACTTCTTCTTACGAAAAGAATGCTGACAATCCTTTAAGTGGATTGGACTTTACAATTGTTGCGGTTGCAGAAAAATCAAAACAAGGCAAGCGTATCGAAGACTTACCTTATGCAAGACTCGATGAAAAACAAGGAAAAATCACAGAAGGCGAAAACTGCATCATCATCCAACATCCAAAAGGTGATTATAAAAAAATAGTGATGAAAGACATACGGATGATCATGTGTACCGATGATTTTTTGATTTACGAATCCGATACTTTACCGGGTTCATCAGGTGCTATGGTTATTGGTATGGGTACGGGCGAAGTGATCGCCCTGCATCATAGCGGTGTGCCTCGTAAGAATGCACAAGGACAATGGTTGCGAAAAGATGGTGGCGTTGTACAAGCGGGCGATGCTGATGACAGCATTGACTGGATGGGAAATGAAGGTGTAAGAGTAAGTCGATTGCTGCAATGTATCAAAGCATCTAAAGTGGCAGACAGTATGCATGAATTAAAGAACACAGTTATAAGCCTCCAGTCCACTTCTTCAAAAGAAAACAACACTACAACACTTACCAATACGGTTGATCCTTCTACATTAAATGCAGACGTCATGAACGAACCTAACGAAACAAACAATCCCGTGTTGGCACAAGCCATCAATATTTTACATGGTGCAGATACGGGAGCAAATGCTAATTCACAGTTGCAATATTTTGAAGTAGAGCTTTCTGCCAACCAGGACATGCAAGAACATTGGAAAGAAAATTATCGCGCACTAGTACAGGGTATTGTGAGTTCAGAAGCTGTTTTTCCATTGTCTACTGTAGCTGCGCAAAGGAGAATGTTTTACCTATCCATAAGAAGTAATGAAAACCCTTGGGAACTTGCTGCAAAATTGGAAGCATTACCGCAAATAACTATTGCTACTCCAGACCTTGCAATGGATACTGATTTACAGAATTATGGTTTAAATACCTCGAATCCAAACGAAGCTTCTCCTTACGAAAGCGGCAACAACGGAACTGCAACATGGAATGAAGACGAGTTTATTTTTAACTGGAAAGGTTCACCCTATTTCACTATCGAAGACAAATTAGATGATGAGCAAAGAACTAAAATGCGTTCTTGGAATCGTACAGCAGTGGGAATGGACATCAATATTAATAAACTTCCTAGTTGGAATACAATAGCTGAAAATCTTGATAAAATAAAATTAGTGCAACTTGATACCGGCTACACAGATCACAGTAAAGTGAACAACGGATTTGATTTGGATAAAGATGAAGACTTTATAGACGGCGATGATGCTAGAGATGAAATGGCATCTGGTGTTTTACAACATCCCGGTCATGGTACACGAACAGCAAGTTTGATAATTGGAGATGCTATTAAAAATGGGCCTTTCAAAAATGATGGCAACTTTGGTTTGCTGCGTCAATTAGCAGGTGGTGATGTAAAAGTTGAAGATGTGCTTTCTAAATTGAAAGTAGTTCCGTATCGCATTGCTCAATCAGTTGTATTGATTAATAGAGGTAAAAATTTAGTGGACGCTGCCAACCAAGCTATTAATTGCAATGCAGATGTAATGTTCATGTGCATGGGAAGCTACCCAAGACCAATGATTTACGAAGTAGCAAAATCTGCTTATGATATGGGAGTGATATGGATTTGCGCTGCGGGCAATGAAGTGGAAATGGTGATAGCACCTGCATTATACCCGGGCACAATTGCTGTTGCTGCTATTAATCCTTATAAATTTCCATGGAAAGGAAGTTGCTATGGTTCTAGTGTTGATATTTCTGCTCCTGGTGAAGATGTTTATGTTCCCTTTGTAAATAAAAAATTCGAAGAGATAATGGTGTATGGAAGTGGAACAAGTTATGCCACACCACATGTTGCGGCGGCTGCAAGTTTATGGCGTGCTAAACATTACGAGGCACTGAAAAAATATCCTTTCCCTTGGCAAATTGTAGAAGCGTTTAGATTTTGCTTGAAACAAAGTGCTGAAGTACCTAACAATTGGGATGCAAGCAACTATGGTACAGGCATTTTGAATATCCCTTCGCTGTTGAAATACGAGCTTCCAAAAATTGTTGATAATAAGCTTGTTGGTAAAAATGTATCGGGTAATCAAATAACACTAAAAAATGCTTACGAAGACAAACCCAGCAGACCAGAGTGGGATTTAGGCATTCGAGAAACAGCCCATCATCTTTGGAAAACACTTGTAAAGAAAATCACGCCGGGCTTAGAAAGTACAAGTCCTGAAATGGCACTTACAGAACGTGCGAGAATTAGTATTTCTGCATTAACCGCCGGACCTGCCGCGAAGGTATTCGAATCTTACACACAAGTGGGACGTGAAAAATCTGAGAAAATTCTAAACATGTATTTCGAAAGCTATAAATAAATTCCTTCCAATTCCATAATCAACTCATCATGGCAAACGCATATTTCGATCTTCATTTCCATCCGGTTTTCAAGAGCTATATCTCGCAACACGAAGATCAATTTCCATCTAAAAGAACTTCCGGCGAACTTGTAAAATCATTCAAGCTAAGCAGCAAACTTGCCAATAAAGTTGACGACATAATCTTACACATGTTGCAAAGTCAATGTTCAGTAGATCAATGTAAGAAAGGTCAACTTAGAATTGGCGTGGCTTCGATAGCCAATTTGGAATTCGGTTTTGCAGACAGTAAAGGTTTCGTGAGTGATATCATTCGTAGTGATTTTACCGCGCCAATGGACAAAAAGTATTTCGACAAAGTGAAACGTGGTGAGGTTTCTTATTACCGTTTACTGCTTAAGGAATTAGACCTATACCGAGTATTAGAAAAAGGAAATTCGGAAGTAAAATTTCTTACCAGAAAAAATAAATCTTCTAAGACAGATAATAACGGTGCAATGCAGTTGGTCTTTAGTCTGGAAGGCGGTCACAACCTCTGCCGAATGAAAATAGCGCAGACCTTACAAATAGATGATGATGCAAAAGATTGGGATGCAAAAGATTCATTTACCAAAGATTTTGTAGACAATGCACACATAGGTATCAATCCCTCGGAAAGCATTCGCAATCTTCATAAAGTGCTTTGGGAGAATGGGATGGATTTGCTTTATTTGACGCTCACACACCTCTGCCATATTTCTGAACAATTTTTAGCTACACATGCTTTTGGAATGAAGATGCTGAAACATGCGTCGTTTTACCCGTCAGGTAATGGAATTTCTGCAATGGGAAGAGATGTAGTAGATGCCTGCTACAATATGAAACAAGGAAATGTTGCTACGCCTATCCTGATCGACATCAAACACATGGGTTTAAAGAGCCGACACGATCTTTATCAATTGCGAAAAGAAAAAGGATATAAGCTTCCAATTTTGGCTTCGCATGTAGGTGTGACGGGCTATACAGTGAAAGAATGGAAAGATGCGCTGAAAAGAAAGAAATGTAAAGTTTATAACTACGAAGGTGTGCGAAGTGTAGAGATACAAATGGAAAGGAAACGTAGTGGTGAATGGGGTTCTTCAGTCAATAATGAATTTACGTTCAATCCTTGGTCTATTAATATGATGGATGATGATATTATTGAAGTACTAAATAGTGACGGATTGATAGGAGTAAGTCTAGATGTTCGATTGTTAGGTTTTCAGGCTAAAATCGGGTTGAATACTGGAGATCAATCAGAATATATTTCAACTTCCGATTTTCAAACACATTTTCCATACATCGGCTTACTCACGCTGCCAGGAGATAAACTGGAATCAATGGCGCTAGATGCAGAGAGTTGGTTGGTTCCTACTAAAGAAGAGCGTCATCCGCTTTGTTTGTGTTTCAATATTATACACATTGTAGCTGTGGGAAAACTGCGTACTGATAAAGACCCTTGGCAACATATCTGTATCGGTAGCGATTTTGATGGTATGATTGAACCGCTTAAAACCTGTACTGATGCGAGTTCTGTACAAGAACTCGAATATAATCTATTGAAATGGCTTCCTGTAGCAGCTAAAGCTTATGAAAAAGAAAATGGTGGTATTCAAATTTTCCCAATGGGCTTTATGCAAGATGCTGCTAATCTCAGAAAATTAGTTGACGGTATTTTATTTGAAAATGGACAACAATTTATGCAAAAATGGTTGACAGGAAAAATGTAAGGTTAGATTAACCACTATTCTTGGCGAATTTCAATAACAACCAATTTTGCTTTGTACTTTCTGAAATCAATGCAAAACCAGCTTGCATTGCTGCGTTGGATATTATGTCCTTGTCTTCAGGTATTATTCCGCTCATTAGTACTGTACCTCCAGTTTTTAGTTTATTATATATACCCTTCATGTACTGCAATAATATGTGCCTGTTGATATTTGCTAGAATAATATCAAAATCATGATCCACAACATCTTCTAAAGAACCTCTTAAAGCTTCAATATTATTTGCTCCGTTTCGCTCAGAATTCTCAAGTGTATTTTCATACGCCCATTCTTCATGATCAACCGCTACAACAGTATTTGCACCAAGTTTAGATGCAAGTATTGCCAGTATGCCTGTTCCACAACCAAAATCAAAAACTTTCTTATTGTTTATATCCAAGTCTCTCATCGCTTCCATCATCAATTGTGTAGTAGCATGATGTCCTGTACCAAATGACATTTTCGGTGTGATGATTATTTCATATGGAGTGTTTTTGTTAGCTGAGTGAAATTCCGCTCTTACGGTACAAAAATCTTCAACTATAACCGGAGTAAAATTTTTTTCCCATTCCTCATTCCAGTTCTTTTTCTCAATAGACGATAACTGATAACCTAGATCTTGCTGATTAATAATAACTTCTAAGTCTTGCTGATCAAACTGATTCCTCTCTATATACGCAAATAATTCGCTTTCATTTTCTTCAAACCCTTCATATCCTATTTCTGACAATAATGCTATTAATATTTCTCTTTTCTCTGCATCCGCTGTAATTGCTATTTTCTTATAACTCATAAAAAGTAAGGTCGGAGTTTATGACTCCGACCTTACAAATATAAGTGCTTGTTTTCTTAATCTTAATTCACTCTACTACCCGGATTACCAGCCTCAGATTCTGGGTCTGATCCAG
>CBFGYQ010000077.1:0-8009 GCA_965652995.1 uncultured bacterium | reverse complement strand
GTATCATCTACTTTTCTTTCTTCTGCAAGATATACCGATACCCAATCTGTAAGATGAATAATGTAAAATGCTCGTTCGAAATAAGTTTTTCCTTTAGACCACAATTCTGTAATATTTGAAGTGTATTTCTTAATAACTTTTTTGTTGATCTCAATACGCAATTGTGTACGATCAAAATCATTTTCATTTCTCAAAAAAACTACCGCGCGAGATGCATCTTTATCTCTCCAGCCCACCAGTTCATTATGATTCATCTCCGGGACTACATGATGCCAACAAAGCATCTTGCTGTTTTCATTTATCTGTTGACGAAAACGAACTGCAACACCTTCAAACTCTGGAGCAGCATAGATGATCGGTGTTTTCCCTACTAGCTTTTTTGTTAGTGTTTTCGCCCTCTTTTGAATGTCTTTGATGTCTGATTCCAATAGTTTGATTGTAGCATTCAACTCTTTTTTAAAATCTGTTTTTAGCAAACCAAAATGAGCAAGTATGAACAACCCTTGTACCAATGAATATCCAAGACAAGAACGAGGAGGCATGCCTGCCGGTAATAAGATGCAATCAAATCCTTTTTTATTTGCTATGTCAGCTACTTTACCACCTGATGTTACACAGACAATCGTAGCTTTTGCTTTTATGGCTTGCTGCATTGCCATTAATGTTTCTTCGGTGTTGCCCGAGTAGGACGAAACAATTAACAAGGTGTCTTTTCCTACATAAGCAGGTAAATGATAGTCTTTATTTACATTGAAAGGAATTGCCAGTTTATCACTTACATAATTTTGGATGATAGAACCTCCGATACCACTACCGCCAAGCCCCGTAAGCATTACATTGCTAAAAGATTTCTTTGGAGTTTTAAACTTATAACTTTGACCGATGATGAGTGCCTCACGAAGTTGTGTGGGAAATGCTGCTACTAGCTTTTTCATTTATTAGACAATAGGTTAATAATGTCCAAACATAAGCAAACAGGTGCAAAAGGAGAACAAGCCGCAGTAAAGTTTTTAGAAAACAAAGGGTATCAAATATTGCATACCAATTGGCGTAGCGGTAAGAAAGAAGTTGACGTAATAGCTCTCGTTGAAGATTTGTTGGTTTTTATAGAAGTAAAAACGAGAAAAAATTTTGCTTTTGGATATCCTGAAGAAGCTGTGACAAAGCAAAAAGAGCATTATTTGAAAGCAGCTGCAGAAGCCTATTTAGAAGGAAACTCTGAACTTCAGAAAATAAGATTTGACATAATTAGTGTAGTAATAGAAGCAGATGAAGTGAAAGAAATAAAACATTTTGAAGATGCTTTTTTCTGAAGTGATGTCTCGTCCTAAAATAGGCTTACACGAAAAATCTAAAAAGATGGACTATCTAACACAATCCATTGCAACCGCAATAGGCGTTAGCCGGAATACCAACTGATTATGACTGGGAATCTGCATCTTATTAAGAAAATAACAATGGACGATTTAGCTTTATTACACCAATGTAAAGTTTGTAGTTGGTGGCGGAACACCAACCACAGGGGGAACTTCAGAAAATACGATTTGACATAATTAGTGTAGTAATAGAAGCAGATGAAGTGAAAGAAATAAAACATTTTGAAGATGCTTTTTTCTAAAGTAAAAATTACCAAACCCAATTTTCGACACCATGCATATAAAAGCCTTCATCGCCATTTTCGTCAGTTACGCGTAATGTACCATTTGGCATGACTTCGTTTATTTGCATAAGTAGCTTCTGCCCATTCCTTTCAAACGTTTGCCAGTCATCTCTTTTATAAAGCTGCGAATTGTAAAGTTCCATAATCTGATCAGTGGTATAGGTATTAAGCAACTTGAAGATATTGTTACGAACCAAATCTCTTAATATATATAAATCGTAATCTACATTTGTTTCTTTTTTTAATGATGTAGCCAAAGGCAGATCTATTGGAAATTGTTGTTGTAAAATATTCAACCCGATACCAATTATCGCATAGTTCCAGTTGGTGCCGCGCAGAATATTTTCAATCAAAATTCCTCCTGTCTTTTTGTCATTGATAATAATATCGTTCGTCCATTTGATCTTAATATCACCTTCCACTTTTAATGTATTCAATGCATCTGTGATGGCAAGTGCTGCGGCTGCACATAGGACGAATTGCTGGTCAATTTGTAGTTGAGGCACCACTATTACACTCATTAGTAAACTTTCGCCATCATCCCCTTGCCACTTTCTTCCTCTTTGTCCTTTACCGTTGGTTTGTCTTAAAGCAGTAATTGTCAGCCCATCAAGTGCCGTATCGGCATCAATCAATCGCATGGCATAGTTGTTGGTGCTATCCGTTTCATCAAGTTCTATGATAGGTTTATTGACTAAAAACTGCAATCTGTGACTCAAAGTTTCTGTATTTTCGTAGAATAAATTATTGCCAAACATAAAAGAATAAATACAATTTGGAGAAAATCGTAACCGCATTAAAGGGGCGCAAGAAAACGGAGCAGCGTATCACTCGCAACAGTAAGTTGTTTAAAACTATCCTCAAAGCTATAAAAGACAAGAAAGGAGAAGCAATTGTTTCATTAGATCTTAAAAAAATTGATGAAGCAGTTGCCGATTATTTTATTCTGTGTCAAGCTCAGTCGCATATACAGGTTAAAGCGATTGCGGAGAATATAGTGGATAGTGTATATGAAGATTGTGGTGAAAAGCCCTATCATACGGAACGCGGTACTCACTGGACATTGGTAGATTATGTGAACGTAGTAGTACATATTTTTCAAGAAGAATATAGGGAGTTTTATGACCTTGAGAGCCTTTGGGAAGATGCAAATAAAATGGAACACAACGATAAATAAGATTACCCTTAAATTCACACATATTTGACTTAAAAGTAAAAATGGAAGATCAACAAAATACGCCTTTACCCAAAGGCAATGACAATAAACCACCGCGAAAGGGACCTAAGTTCAATATCTATTGGGTATATGGAATTATATTCGTTTCTCTTATCGTATTACAGTTTTACGGAGGAAATTTTGCAACGACGTCAGCAAAGACTATTAGCTTTCAAGAGTTTCGGGATCAATACCTGTACAAAGGATATGTAGAGAAAGTGGAAGTGGTAAAAAATACTGAAGCTGAGGTTTTCCTTACTCCTGAAGCTCGTCAGCAAAACTCTGACAATCCAAACTTTAAAAATACCAATGGCCCTGCATTTACATTTAAAATTGGCTCAAACGAACAGTTTAGAGATGATATGGCAGATGCGTTGAAAAATGAAGCAAAGCCGGCGACAGCTAGAGAACCAAATGTGATTTATAAAGAGCCTCAAAATAATTGGCTGAGAGAGATTGGAGGCTTTTTGTTGCCAATAATAGGTGTTGTGATAATTTGGTATTTAATTATGCGTAAGATGAGTGGTGGAGCTCCGGGCGGTGGTGCCGGTGGTATTTTCAACATTGGTAAATCCAAAGCTCAACTCTTTGAAAAAGGAACAAAAGTTACGATCACATTCAATGATGTTGCCGGTTTGGATGAAGCTAAAGTGGAAGTGATGGAGATAGTAGACTTCCTTAAAAATCCTAAAAAATATACTGCACTCGGTGGTAAAATACCGAAAGGAGCATTGTTGGTAGGCCCTCCGGGTACAGGTAAAACATTGCTGGCAAAAGCTGTGGCCGGTGAGGCGCAGGTACCTTTCTTTTCTATGTCAGGCTCTGATTTTGTGGAATTGTTTGTGGGGGTCGGTGCAAGTCGTGTAAGAGACTTATTTAAACAAGCTCGCGAAAAATCACCTTGTATTGTCTTCATTGATGAGATAGATGCCATTGGTCGTGCAAGAGGTAAGAACATGGTGATGAGCAATGATGAACGTGAGAATACATTAAATCAGATGCTAGTAGAAATGGATGGATTTAGTGGTGATAGCGGTATTATTGTGTTGGCAGCAACCAACCGTCCTGATGTATTAGATAGTGCATTGCTACGTCCCGGTCGTTTCGACAGACAAATATCTATTGACATACCGGATGTGAAAGGTCGTGAGAAAATATTTCAAGTGCATTTGAAACCAATTAAGATTGCAAAAGATCTTAACATAAACAAGCTTGCTGTACAAACTCCGGGATTTGCAGGTGCAGATATTGCCAATATTTGTAACGAAGCAGCTTTGATCGCGGCACGCAAAAACAAGGATTCTGTGGACATGGATGATTTTAACGATGCGATAGACCGAGTGATTGGTGGATTGGAAAAGAAAAACAAAATCATTTTACCGGAAGAGAAAAAAGTAATTGCATACCACGAAGCAGGACATGCTGTTTCCGGTTGGTTCTTAGAACATGCACATCCATTAGTGAAAGTTACCATCGTACCGCGTGGTGTAGCTGCATTAGGTTACGCACAATATCTTCCGAAAGAAATGTACATACGCAACACAGACCATTTGATGGATGATATGTGTATGTCGCTTGGGGGTAGGGCAGTGGAAGAATTGGTTTTTGGCAAAATATCTACAGGAGCACTTAGCGATTTGCAACATGTAACTCGTGCCGCTTACGCTATGGTTTCTATGTATGGCATGAATGACGTGGTGGGTAATGTATCATTCTACGATCCAAACAACGACCAAAACTTCACAAAGCCTTATTCTGAAGAAACTGGAAAGCTAATTGACGAAGAAGCGCGTAAATTGATAGAAAAAGCTTACACAAGAGTTAAGAATCTTTTGGAAGAAAAAATGGATGCTGTAAAAACTATTGCAGAAGAACTTTTGAAAAAAGAAATTCTTTACAAAGATGATTTAGACAGATTGATAGGTAAACGCCCTTATGAAGATCCTATGGTGAGTGAGGAAATGCATGTAAGTCCGCCAATTTCCGGTGGCTTGGAAAATGAAGCTGTGAACGCGTAAATAAATACTGAGTTTACACAGATAATAAAAGGTTGCAATTTTGCAACCTTTTATTTTACCGGCTATATTAAAAATCAATAGAAAAACTGCTCAGAAACGATCTTGCCATCCTTCACACGATATACGCCCAATTCTTCCATATTAACTCGTTCACCATTTTTAGGTGTATAATCCATAGTCATGCGAGATGAAAAATATTCGCCGGTAACAATCGGTTTGTCTGTAGTGCCACCGTGCATTTCCTGAATGCCCTCATTCCATTGCTGTCCTTTTTGTTGTATTTCATGCATTCCGTTTGCCTTGCCCCATTCAGAGCCCGGCGTCTCTTCACTCGTACACTCAGGACTGTAAAGCTCTCCATATATTTTATCAAACGCACCTTGCTGCATGTATTCATGAAATTTGTCGGCTACTTGTTGTGTTGTCATATCGTTTTGATTTTAGAGAACTAAATTTAAGCATTAATGCCGGGCATATTGAAAGCAGGAAATCAAATTTGAGTTAAGGTTTTTATGCACTTAACTTGGTTGCTATTATTGAATATCGTTGCGACGCTCCGTTCATAGGTTTGAATTACTATTGGCAAGATCATATAAACCATTACTCGCGTCATTGCGAGCTTTTCAGCGAAGCAATCTCACGATATGTAGAAGGATTAACTAAAACTATAAGAATACATTGCTGTGCTACCAAGCAAATAGCTAATGACATTAGTGCAAATAGTTGTTACGATAATTCTCCTATTTGCATAATCATATTTTAACCTTCGTTTATTAATTAAACTTTCAATTATCAAGGTAAGCATGAAAGCAATTGCATAATATAAAATCAACCATTTAATTTGTTCATTGTTTTTCACTTCGTAATTACTTACCCATGGAAACCATACAACGAGCCACCATCCCCCATTTAAAAACATTGATATAATAATTCCAAATAAACCACTTATGAAATTGGAAAATATCACTGTTTTATAGATGAGCGCATCAGCAAATTTTTTCTTTAGCAGATAAGTGAGGCTAAGACATTCAACGATAATAATTGCAATCATGAACAACCAACCATGTGGCATGAATGCATAAATTCCAAAACTTACATTGAGTAGAGTCATTATCATTGATTAAATAAAATTATCATCAACTACACTCTCTCCGGTCGCATCTGTGGAAACAACAACACATCTTGTATCGAAACTTCACCCGTCAACAACATCGCTAAACGCTCAATACCGATACCGATACCTGCAGTTGGAGGCATACCATATTCCAATGCACGTAGAAAATCATAGTCAATGAACATGGCTTCATCATCACCACGCTCTTGTAGTTTCACTTGGTCTTCAAAACGCTCGCGCTGATCTATCGGATCGTTGAGTTCGCTGTAAGCATTCGCAATTTCTTTTCCATTTACAATCAGCTCAAAACGCTCTACCAGTCCGGCTTTTTCGCGATGCTTTTTAGTAAGTGGGCTCATCTCAACAGGATAATCAATGATGAATGTTGGCTGCACATAATGATGCTCGCATTTACCTCCGAAAATTTCATCTACCAGTTTCCCTTTGCCCATCGTGTTGTCAACAGGAATGTGCAGTTGCTTACAAACATCTCTCAACCCAGCTTCATCCAAATTGCTAATATCAAAACCTGTATGTTCTTTAATGGCATCGTAAATGCTTACGCGTTGGAAAGGCGCTTTGAAACTTATAGTCTTACCATTTGTATCTACGTCTGTTGTACCATTTGTAGCAATAGCTGTTTGCTCCAACATTTGCTCTGTTATCTCCATCATCCAGAGATAATCTTTGTAGGCGGTATAAAATTCTAAGATGGTAAACTCCGGATTGTGTGTGCGATCCATGCCTTCGTTGCGGAAATTGCGACTGAATTCATACACCCAATCAAAGCCGCCAACGATCAATCTTTTTAAATACAATTCATTGGCGATACGCATATAAAGCGGAATGTCCAACGCATTATGATGGGTAACAAACGGACGCGCCAACGCACCACCGGGAATGCTCTGCAAAACTGGTGTATCTACTTCTAATGCACCACGCTCATTCAAAAAGTTGCGAATAGCATTTTTCATCTTTGTCACCTTCACAAACGTATCACGCACATTCGGATTGATGATAAGATCTGCATAACGTTGTCTGTAGCGGAATTCAGGGTCGGTCACTTCATCATATACGTTACCTTCTTCATCGCGTTTTACAACGGGTAATGGTTTTAAACTCTTTGTGAGCAACGTAATAGTCTGTGCATGGATGGAGGTTTCACCGGTTTTAGTAACGAATACATAACCCGTGCAACCGATAATATCACCCAGATCCAAACCGCCTTTTACCACCACATCCCAAAAACTTTTATCTTCTTCAGGACATATTTCATCGCGCTTTACATAAAGCTGAATGATGCCTTTGCTATCCTGAATCTTTATAAAAAATACTTTCCCTTTATCATTGATACTCATGATGCGACCCGCCACACATACATCTTTATATTGTGCTACTTTCTCTTCTGTATAATTATCCTTTATATCCTTCGAAAACGAATTGACATTATAAAGTGGTGCAGGGAATGGATCGTAGCCTGCAGCAATGATCTTGTTTAGTTTCTCTCTACGAATGACTTCTTGTTCGCTAAGTGTTGCCAGCATGGTATTATATTCTGAAAATTTGGATTGCAAAAGTAAGGGATAGAGGGGGATTTCTAAAGCCAGGATGTTTAGTCTATCTGAAATTTTATTATTTGGTTAAAATAGACTTTTACAGGCTTACCATTTAAAAGATCCGGTTCCCAAGGCGGCATTTTTTCAATGACTCGTCTTGCTTCGGTATCCAAATAAAAATCTATCGGTTCTCGTGTATGCACGTATGTAATTCGACCTGATTGATCAACAATAAATGTGACCTTAGTGCGTCCGGATATATCATTGTATTTGGGAAGATCGGGATATCTTAAATGCTGTGCTAAAAATTGTGCGATATCATAAGAAATACCTGAAATTCACCCGCCGCCACTCGCAAACGAAAGCGCAAGCGCTGCAAAAAAGTATAGAGCAGCGTTTGGTTTTTATTTTTTCGATGTTTTTATTGGCAATAGGAAGCCCAATG
>CBFGYQ010000076.1:0-8083 GCA_965652995.1 uncultured bacterium | reverse complement strand
GAAGTAAAAGAAAGTGTAATGACTTACATTCTCGACCCATCACGTAAAGACAGCCGAGTAAAGAATACCACTAAAATACTGATGGACTTAATCGGCAATATGTTCCCTATTCCTGACAAGGAAATTGAAAAATATATTACCCGAATTTTAGAGGATTTCAAAGACGATCAATTCAGCAACTTTGAAGCCTTAAAATATACCTACAAAGACAAAATCAAATTCAAGATAATTGCACTTTCGGAACAGTTTGCGGAGAAGAAATTCAAAGACTTTTTAGACACCGACAAAGTGTTCATCAAACCATCTTTCACGCTACCAAAAAACATTTCACCAGGCGACACTGCAAAAGACATCACCAAATCGCTTTACGAGAAAGAAGGAAGCATGAATGGTTTTGAAGAACGGGTAATCAATGAAATTGGTAATATGACAAACATTGCTTTCTGGACAAGGAACATAGAACGAAAAGGATTTAGAATTAACGGCTTTGTAAATCACTATCCCGACTTCATTATTCAGACAAAAAGCGGTAAGACAATTTTACTGGAAACCAAAGGCGACCATTTAGACGGCTCAGACAGTGAAGCAAAAGTTAGACTTGGAGAAATGTGGAGTAACAAAGCAGGTTCGGCAAAATACAAGTATTTCATGGTTTACGAGAAAAAAGGAGTTGACGGAGCAAAAAAATTGGAAGACTTTTTAAACATCATAAAAGAAGTATAGCTTACCATTTTTCATAGAATATTATGTACTGTCGAAAATTTTCTACCTAGTTAATCATGACCCAATTAAACCCAAAGCGGATCATGAAATTTTGTGCAGGATAGTTAGGAGCAGTTATATTATTTTCTACAAACAACTGCTGCATTTGATCTGCCATGATGTATGCACGGAAGTTTTTTACTTTGAAATTAAAGAATAGTGCTACTTCAGGTACATTGGAAACTGTAACTGCATCTTGATAATAAAACCTGTTGAAGAACGCAGAATAACCGGCAGATTCATAAGGTGTATGATAACGAGCATCAACTCCTGTGGCTATTTGCAATGCTCTTTTGAATACAAATGTTTCTATTGATAATTTATGCTTACCCATTAAGGTAGGCACATTTACAGGAGCACCGGTTGTTTTTTGTTGATAAGCGACTTCATTATCTAATACTACTATTCCAAACTTAAATCTTTTGCCAAGCCATAATTGTGTAAGGTTAAAAGCAGTTGCATATTGATTGAAATTTTGAGAGGCATCAATATAAATATAATTGGCGATAAGATAGTTTCGTACACCAGCACTTAGTTTCCAAGCGGCATTATTCCATGTAGCGAAAAGTCGTGTGATACTTTCTTTATTATAGTTTTTTTCACGTAGATAAAAAGCATTTCTATAAATGGTATAATTGTAAGGAGCATTATTAAGCTCTTGTTGAAAGCCAATATTTACTGCACCTAATGATTTAGAAATATCTTTTCCTAGCGAAACATTTACTAAGAAGCTTCCGGCAGTTTGCCCTGTAAAATAGAATTTTGCAAAACCATTGTAACTCCACTGTTTGGGCTGCAATGCTTCCTTTGTAAAACTTCCGGTGAGGTAATTGCTGATATAACTATTAGAGGTTTCTCCGGTAGCAAATTCTGTGGTAAAACGATCGCTTCGAATACCAATTCCGCCATTCACTTCAAGTTGTTTTCCTTCTTTGCCAATAAAGCCATTAAGGAGCAAAGCATTATCTATGTAAAACCATTTTTGTGCTGTAAATACGCTATCTCCATTGGGAAAGCTTGATTGAAAAATATCCAAATAAATCAAGGAGTCAGGTCTGTAATCTTTATACTGTTGTTTTTGCGATTCTATTTGTAACCTGTGAGTGATGCGGAATTTAGGAATCAATTTATAAAAAAATTGAGTAGAGTCTTCGTTGTACGTTGTATCTGCTTTTCCGATTGTGTAGCTTTGTTGCAATAATAATCCTGCGTCTCTATGTAGGTTTGTAACAGGCGATCGTCTATTGCTGTAAGTAGGATCTTGAAACCGAACAGGTATTACTTGTCTGTTGTCATATTCATCTAATGAAAGAAAGGAATCTGCAACAATACCGCCGTTCTCATCATTTTGTTCTTTGTTATAAACGATAGAAGCATTGAGTCTATAATGTTCTTTTGGTGAATGATAATTGGTGGTGATTGCTCCATTATCTGTGGTAGTACGTTGTATCTTATAAAATCCCGGGGAGTTTATCTTTCTGTATTGTGCACTGAAATTCCAATGTGGACTTATGTTTTGTGTATGCAATACCGAAATCTGTTGCTCTGCTTTGCTGCCTAGTTGGTAGCTAAATTCAGAATAAGGTCTTGTGGTGTTGTAGTAATAAAGGCTATCCAATATAAAACGATAAGGATCGAAAGCATGATAACCTAAAGTGGGACCCGTGCGGTATTCAGGTGTAAAGAACATATTAATTACAGGACTACCGGAATTGCCTGTATTGCTATACCAAGGTTGTAGAAATGATCTGCGATGAAATGAATGAAGGGTAGAATCCGGATAATATTTCTTTTGCGAATGCAATCTTTGAAAATAGATTACTGTCTTTTCATCCTGCCAGTCGCTACTGTTTGTGGTAATACCCGTATCTCTTTGAGGAGCATTTTGTAAAGTAATAGGTGCACCCGGAATACGGTTTTGCTGTGCCAGCAAAGATGTGGAAACGCAACAGGCGACGAAAACAACAAAGAGAAAATATCTGTACAAAGAAGATTGAAGTTTGTAATAATATCGCTCAAAAATAATGTGAATTATGGTAGGAATACGAGTCTTATGGTATTTTTCAATACCCAATAGAAAGAAGTTTTTCATTGATGGTTTATTTTCACAAAAATTTTTTACATGGTTTATAAAGTGATAGGACTAATGTCGGGTAGTTCGTTGGACGGTTTAGATATAGTATATGTGCATCTTGATGAGAATAGAGGATCATGGAAATACAACATTCTAGCAGCCGATTGTGTGAAATATAATGAAGACTGGATTGAAGAATTGAAAAATGCTAAGAACAAATCAGTTGCTGATTTTTTAAAGTTGAATACCCGATATGGGAACTATTTACCAGACTGTGTAAATCATTTTATTGAGAAAAATATGCTACATCACAAAGTAGACTTTATCGCCTCTCATGGACATACTGTTTTTCACGAGCCGGAAAATCATACTTCTACACAAATAGGTTGTGGAGCTACGTTGGCGGCACATACACAACTCCCTGTCATCAATGATCTACGATCAATGGATGTAGCCTTAGGCGGACAAGGAGCACCTATCGTACCTGTTGGTGATAAGCTCTTATTTGCAGAGCATGATTACTGGTTGAATATTGGAGGTATAGTAAATATCACCGTCAGAAATGGTGATGATGTGAATGCTTTTGATGTATGCACTGGCAATCAAACATTAAATATTTTAGCACAGCGAGAAGGAAAAGAAATGGATGAGAATGGTGATATCGCAAGACAAGGCTTGATTTTGACAGGTGTACTTTCCGAATTGAATGACCAAGATTATTTTCAAAAAACACCTCCAAAATCGTTGAGTAATGAAGCAGCCATTCAACTTGTTTTTCCTGTATTGATGGAAAGCAAACATGCCAATGCGGATCTTTTACGAACGGTTGTACAGCACATTGCAGAACAAGTAAGTAACATCGTAAAACAAAGAACTCCACATCATGATAAGTCGACTATGCTTATTACGGGTGGTGGAGCTTTCAATAGTTTTTTGGTAGAAACAATTCAAGAATTGATAACGCCTTTTAATGTAACAGTGGTAGTTCCTGAAGCACAAACTGTGATGTATAAAGAAGCATTAGTAATGGCATTGATAGGAGCATTGCGCTGGCGTGAAGAAACGAATGTATTGTCGTCTGTGACAGGTGCATCACGAAATACAATCAGTGGTGCGTTGTGGATGGGGCAAGGATAATTGAATTGCCTGATTAATAAATTTTTATTGCGTCCGAGCAACATTTTGAATGCTATTGGAAAGATTTAGTAGTTGAGTAATTGTTTTTTTTAGTGAAGTTATTCTTATATTTAACGTTCATCATTATACAAAAAAGGGGTATGCCGAAAACCTATGTAGAGTAGGCAAAAATCAATGTTAATTATGATTTCATTACTACGCTTTTATTATCGATTGGCTATTTGCGCGCTTTCGATAATAGTAACAACAACTGCGTATGCGCAAACCACACCGCAGTATTACAATAATAATGCGTCCACTTCAAGTAACGCTATTCCATTAGGTGGGGGAGGTTATGCAACAAATAAATGCCAGTTTTTGTACGGTGCAAATTCTCTGAATTCCAGCGGCACAACGGGATCCCCTGCTTATAATGGGCTTATCACTACTGTATATTTCAGAGTGAACAATTATAATTCTGCTGTTGTATACACAGATTTCACCGTGTCTTTGATGCAAAATGTTGGTACTGCAACAACTTTTCCAAGCACCACTTTTGGAACCACGTCACCATCATTTTACCAGTCCACTTATTCGCTACCTACACCTGCTGTTGGCGACTGGGTTGGTATTACTCTTCAAACTCCATTTTTATATGACCCGAATCTCTCAATCATATTGGAGCTTAAGGCGTCAAATTCTTCAGGGGGTACTAGTAGCAGTAATGGAATGCGTACAGGAACCGGGTCAAGGCTATATGGAACTTATTCAGCAGTCACAGGCTCCACTAGTACATCTACTTTAGTTGATTTTGGTTTTGATTTAGTACCAAATGCTGCCTGTACAGCACCACCTACACCGGGAAGTGCAGTAGCATCAAATACAGCACCCTGCTTTGGTCAAACAATTAGTTTAAACTTGACAGGTAACAGTATAGGAAGTGGACAAACCTATCAATGGGAAAGTGCTACTTCTTTATCAGGTCCATGGACACCGGAAGGAACTTTATTGACAACAACACCTTACCTAAGTGGAGTAGCACCCCAAGTTGGCACTACTTACTATCGTTGCCAAGTAACATGCGGTGCGTCTACAATTACTTCTGTTGAAGATACGGTTGTAGTTCCTACATTATTCCCGGGTGGTACTTATACTATCAATTCTGCTGTAGCTACCGGTGGTTCTAATTTCCAAAATTTTACAGATGCTATGAGTGCAATTGGCTGTGGTATTTCCAGTTCTGTAATTCTAAATGTAACTCCAGGAAGCGGGCCGTATAATGAACAGATTATCATACCTAATACAATAAATACAAATGCTACAACAACTTTGACTATCAATGGTAATGGAGAAACAGTACAACATTCAGCAACCGTTTCAAACACAGGTGTATTGATGATTGATGGGGCTGATTATGTAAAAGTTGATAGCTTAACACTCAAAACGCTAAATACAAGCTTTGGTTCAGGAGCTATACTCTACAATGCTTGCGACTATGATACGCTTACTAGGTTGATAATTGATGCATCAAGTGTTACAGCTACTGCATCTACAAATTTTGGTATTCGCATTGCCACTTCTCCTTCTTCTACCTCCACCACAGCATCAGGTGCAAGTAATACTTATGTTGCTAATTGTGAAATTATAGGTAGTACAATGGGTAACAATGGTATTTATTATGGGCTGTATGCTTATGGGCCTAACACAAACAATGTATATTATAATAATACCATTACAAATGCTTACCTGTATAGTATGTATGTGTATTATGGCGATGGGAACATTATTTCCAATAATCATATTACCCGTGAAACTAAAACCGGTACAGGTTACTGTTATGGTTTAGCTGCAAGTAGTCTTACAGGAGCTAGCCAAGTTCTAAAGAATCGAATTGAATATCTTGGCGGTGCTACTGATAATGGTTCTTATTGTTATCCTTTACAAATCACATCTAATGTTGGTACAAGTACTACTCCTATATTAGTGGCAAATAATTTAGTATGTAACATGACCTCAATTCCTCTTAATGGTGGGATCAATGTTTCAGGTAGCTACGTGGATGTATACCATAATACTGTAAGTATTGATTTGCCATTAACATATTCTACTACTAGTACGCAATCAGGCATTTATAATGGTAGTACCACAGCTAACATTATGAATAATCTGGTTTCTTACAAAGGCGGAGGTCCAAACACGAAATATGGTATTTATTTAAGTTCTGCACCGGCATCTTGTGACTACAACAATATCTATATGAATTCGTCTGCGACAGGTACTCAGAATTACGGTTACAGGGCTTCTGCCTATGCTACTTTAGCAGCTTTTCAATCAGGAACTTCTTTCGAAATAAACGGACACGACTACGATCCTTCTTTGATTTATTTAAATGGCGTAATGCTTCCTCAAAGCGGCATTATGGATAATTTAGCTACTCCGCTTGCATCTGTTACAGATGATATACTTGGCAATGCTAGAAGTCTTTTACCGGATTTTGGTGCATTAGAATATACAGCTCCTACATGTCCTCCATCAGGACAACTTGGTGCACAAAATGAAAGTGTTTCAACTGTTGATATAATATGGACGCCAACATCTACAGCTGCCCAATGGGAAATTCAATACGGGCCTATGCCGTTTACATTGGGCACAGGTACAACAGTGTCTGCAACTATTTATCCTCATACGCTTACCTCTTTACAAGCAGCAACAACGTATGGTTTTTATATACGTGACATCTGTTCTCCCGGCGATACAAGTCTATGGGCTTTTGGAGGAACTTTTACTACGTTATGTGATACGTTCCAAGCTCCTTATACAGAGTCTTTCGATGGTAGTGCAGGCACACCTCTTTGTTGGAGTGTTACGAATGCTGCCAATGGCGGTAAATGGGCATTTGCCACAGGTCCGTTCAATAATAGCTATGGTGTAACATCAGCAGCGGATCATACAGGTAATGGAGGAAGGTACGCGTGGGTTGATGGATCATCTCCTATTGTTACAGGGCAAGTTACTATCTTAACTTCTCCGCTTATTGATTTCTCAACGCTAACAACGCCTCAATTAAGGTACTATATTATTAGCTATGTAAATGCAGCTTATCTTTCAGATATTAATAAGTTAGCTGTGGAAGCTTATGATTTCAATGCTTCAACATGGGTATTGATTGATTCTGTTCAGCAAAGTTTTTCAAGTGAAGCTTGGCAAGAGCGAATAGCTTCTTTAGCAAGCGTTACTTCTACTACAACTCAATTGAGATTCAGGTTTGAAGGAACAGCGGCAACTACGTTCTATAACGATATCTTTATTGATGATATTAATATAGAAGAAGCTCCTACTTGTCCTGCACCTAATACACTTACTGCTACTAACCCAACTACATCAAGTATTGATCTTTCTTGGATTTCTACTTCAATAGCGACACAATTCCAAATAGAGTACGCTCAAGGTACAGGTTTCACATTGGGTACAGGTACTAGAGTAGGACCAACGGGCGTTACTAATCCTTACACAGTAACCGGACTCACTGCAAGCACACCTTATACATTCTACGTTAGAGACATCTGTGCTGTAGGTGATAGTAGCAATTGGACGGGTCCAATCACTCAGTTCACTGCATTCCCTGTACCGGTACCTAATGACGACTGTTTCACACCAGTAAATATTGGCAATGGTGCTTTGTATTATGGCTCTAATGCAGGTGGAACACAAACTGAAGCTCCGTGTGACGCACCCAACACCACTAGTGCCACTGATGTTTGGTATACATTTACAACAGGCTCTGCAGGTATCATAAGCGACAGCATCAAGACTGACTTCAGTGGTGGTGATGTAGTGGTACAGATGTATACAGGTGCTTGCGGTACTTTAACTCCTGTTATTCCTACAGCAGGTACAACATTTAATACCACAACTGGTTGTGTAGATGGTCCTGCTGCCGGTACAGAGTGGTCAACTTATAATGTAACAGCTTCAACTACTTACTTTATAAGAGTATATAGTTTTGGAACTTCAACTCCTGGTCCATTCTCTATTCAAATAGTAGGATCTCCACTTGCTATTACCTTAGACAAAATCTCTGCTACCAACATAGGTAAATCAAATAGAGTAGATTGGAATACTCTTTCTGAA
>CBFGYQ010000075.1:0-8101 GCA_965652995.1 uncultured bacterium | reverse complement strand
CTGGAAAAAAGGAGGCGAGAATGAGATACATCAGCCTGATTTTATACTATATGGCGGTGCTTTTTATCGTTTAAATGATGCAATTATTCCAGTAGTAAAACTGGATTACAAAGGCTACTCTTTTGGTGTGAGTTATGATATTAATGTTTCGAAACTCAGAACCGCTAGTAATATGCGTGGCGGCACAGAACTCACTCTTGTAAAAACAGGTCTGTTTAACGACCCAAAATGGAAACAAAGCCGCACTTCTTGTCCACGCTATGTTTGGTAGAACTTGCTAAAAAGTTAAATCATTCTCATAGACCTTTTCTAAGAGGATATACTAATTATTTTTGGTGTCTAAACAAATTTATCCCATGGAGCAAATAGCTTCTTCTGTTGACATAAAAGAACTTAACGAACGTATACACCAGCAAAGTGCATTTATTGACCTCCTAACCATGGAACTCAATAAAACAATCGTTGGGCAAAAACACATGATAGAACGTTTGCTAATTGGTCTTTTAGCTAATGGACACGTTTTATTGGAAGGTGTGCCTGGTTTAGCAAAAACGTTAGCAATAAAATCATTAGCATCTGCTATTCACGCACGATTTGCGAGGATACAATTTACTCCAGACTTGTTACCGGCAGACGTTTTAGGTACAATGGTTTACAATCCACAAGCACATGAATTTGCAGTACGTAAGGGTCCAATATTTGCCAACTTTATTTTAGCGGATGAAATAAACCGTGCACCCGCAAAAGTGCAAAGTGCCTTGCTAGAAGCTATGCAGGAAAGGCAAGTTACGATAGGAGACAATACGTTTAAATTAGAAGAACCTTTTTTGGTATTAGCTACACAAAACCCGATTGAACAAGAAGGTACTTATGAATTGCCTGAAGCTCAAGTAGATCGCTTTATGCTAAAAGTGGTTATTAGTTACCCTAAAAAAGAAGAAGAAAGAAATATCATCCGGTACAATCTCAACCCAACAGGAATGAGTAAAGTTAGTCCTGTTGTATCACCTGAAGATATTCTTAGAGCACGTCATTTGGTTAGAGAAGTATATATGGACGAAAAGATTGAGCAGTACATTTTAGACATTGTTTTTGCCACGCGTAATCCAGATGAATATAAACTCTCAAAACTCAAACCGCTTATCAGTTATGGTGCATCTCCTCGTGCTAGCATAAGTTTAGCTTTGGCTGCAAAAGCTTATGCATTTATTAAGCGTCGTGGTTATGTTATTCCAGAAGATATTCGCGCAATTTGCCATGACGTTATGAGACATAGAATTGGCATTACTTACGAAGCAGAAGCAGAAAATGTGACAAGCGAACAAATCATTAACGAGATACTGAACGCTGTAGAAGTACCATAGTTATTTGAAAAATCCGATATTTTATAGTCGTGAGTTTTCACGACTTTTTTTTATAAAAATTTGACAGGTGTCATATATTAAAAGACAAATGAGTATATTTGTAGAAATATTTAAAAATGAAAAAATATAGTAATAGTAAAGAAAGTAAAAATTTATTGTCAGAGCCAGAGATAGGTTATGGAGTTGTTGATGATAAAAGTGTACTGTTGCTCATCAATACAGTAAAACAAGGAGTAAACTATAATACCTTTTTAAATATTGCTGATAAAAGCCCGTTCACTATTATTGATTGGTGTAATTTTTTACACCTTTCAGAAAGGACATTGCATCGTTATAAAAAGGATAATAAATCATTCGATCCGATATACTCAGAAAAGATCATGGAGCTTACGATGCTATATAAATACGGTTTTGATGTATTCGGCAGTAAAGAAAAATTCAATGTTTGGTTGAACGCAAAAAATATAGCTATGGGTGGTATTATGCCAAAGAATCTATTAGACACTTCATTCGGTATTAATATGGTGAAGGACGAACTTACTTCTATAGAACATGGTGTGCTTGCATGATAGTTTATCGTTTAGCAAGAGCAAACTATAAAGAAGATTTATCCGGTAAAGGTGCTGAATTAGCCGGTGGTAGATGGAATAGCAAAGGGACAGCTCTAGTTTATACATCTTCGTCTCGGGCATTGTGCGTTACAGAGATAGCAGTACATACTCCGCTTGGTATTATACCTGAAGACTATTATCTCGTTTCCATATTAATTCCTGATGATGCGCCAATGGCGATGTATAACGAAAAGAATTTGCCAGAAGATTGGAATAGTTATCCGCATGGAAATGCTACGCAAATGATCGGTGACAATTTTGTAAAGGAAGAAAAGTTCTTAGTTCTAAAAGTGCCGTCAGCTACAGTTCAAGGAGATTATAATTATCTACTAAACCCTCGTCATAAAATGGCTATTAAAGTGAAGATAAAGGAAACCTCATTTTTCACTTTTGATGAGCGGTTGTTCATTAAGGAATAATAACAGTACATTTCTGCCGAGTAGAAAAACGAACGTATAAGAGTGCGACGCAACTAAGCGAAATAGTAGCAACCACGCTAAGTACAAAAAAGCTATTTAATATAACCTAATATCTTCAACATACTCTGTGGACTTTGCTCTTTCGCATAAAGCCAATCTTCCAATTCACCGTCTTTATTACGCTCTACAACCACATGTTTGGGTGAAGGGATCATGCAATGTTTGATACCACCGTAACCCGCAAGTTGATCTTGATATGCACCGGTGTGGAAGAAACCAATGTATAAAGGCTCAGTGTTTTTATCACGTTCTTTTTCAAGTTTAGGAAGGAAAACCGCGTTGATATGTTCTTCGGAAGTATAGAAGTCATGGCTATCACAAGTAAGACCGCCGAGATGCACTTCTTGATATTCTTTATCCCATTTGTTGATTGGCATGAGTAAAAATTTCTCACCAATACCCCACGTATCTGGCAACGTAGTAATGAACGAACTATCTATCATATACCAAGTCTCGCGATCGTTTTGCATTTTCTCGTTGAGAATAGAATAGACAACTGCCCCACTCTCACCAACTGTAAACGAACCAAACTCTGTGTAAATATCAGGTACATCCACTTTATTCTTCTTGCACACTTTCTTGATGTTCATTATGATTTGATTGACCATGTAGTTATAGTCATAATCAAAACCTAATGAATGTTTTATCGGGAACCCACCACCAATATTCAATCCATCTAACTCAGGACAAATCTTTTTCAACTGACAGTAGAGATTCACTACTTTGTTCAATTCACTCCAATAATAGATATCGTCTTTAATGCCTTTGTTCATAAAGAAATGCAGCATCTTCAACTGAAAGCGATCATTCCCCTTTATTTTATCTACATAAAATTCCAACACATCTCTACTGCGAATACCTAATCGTGATGTATAAAAATCAAACGTTGGCTCTTCTTCACTGGCTATGCGGATGCCAATTTTCACAGGGTCTTTCGCACGAATAGATTTTTTATAGTCTTCAAATTCACTCTTATTATCAAGTACAGGAATTACATTTTTAAAGCCTGAATTAATCAGCTGCGCAATGTTTCGCGTGTAAGGTCTCGTCTTAAAACCATTGCATATGATGAACGTTTCCTTATTTATCTTTCTACGCTTGTAAAGCTGCTTGATGATCTCAATATCATATGCAAAACTTGTTTCGATGTGAACACCATGCTTTAATGTCTCTTCTACAATAAAAGAAAAATGCGAGCTCTTCGTGCAATAGCAATAATAATATTTACCATCATAACGATGTTTTTTGATGGCATCATTAAACAACTTCTTCGCCTTATTGATCTGCATTCCGATCTTAGGGAGATACGTCAGCTTGAACGGCGTACCATATTTATCAATGAGTTTCTTGATGTCAACACCATTAAATTCAAGGTAATTGTCTTTAACAGAAAATCCTTCTTGTGGAAAATCAAAGGTCTGTTTTACGAGGTCAGTATATGTATTATCCATTAAATATTGAAAGCAAGCTTGCGAACAAAATATAAAAGTCAACAAATGTAATAAATCAGCAAAATCATGGGTGTTATTTTAAAGATTTTTTGCAGCCGCTCCCACTTAAATTACTAAATTCGTTATTCTGTAAAAAAACTTTCATTTACCTCTTCCCACTACTGATTTAGTCCCTTAAGCAATTGTAAATTAAAGTTTATATTTGCTTGATTCGATAGCATGAAGAAGTTTGCCACTATAATACTTACTATTATTTTTTGCATTTCCGCAACGGGATTAAGTATTGCTGTGCATAACTGTGGTGGAAGCGAATCTTTTTCTTTTCTTGGAGTAGAGTTTGGCAAAGAATGTAAATGCGACCATAGTGAAAAAGAACACGAAAATGTATGTTGTAAAGACCATGTAGTTTTTATTAAAAATGTAGATAGTGAAAAAGTAGCCAAGAAAATATATTATTCTCAAAAACTGACATTCATAGCATTTAGCAGCGCCCATCTTCTTCAAGAAATTACATTAAGATCCGTTCTCCTGATTGAAGTAGTTTCAAATAATTACTACTATTCTGATGCAAACCCACCTCCTTTATACATTCTTTATGAATCTTATTTGATTTGATATTGTAGCGTGATTGATTGGCGAAAACTTTTTTTATACCGTCTATAATAAGACGGTTGATTTCTATATTAAAATAAAAGCATTTTACATGAAACAAATTATCTCATGCGTTTTACTAACGTTGTGCATTTCATTTTCAGCATTTGCACAAAAAAATATTGTATTGAACCTACAACAAAAATTGGGTGCAAACTCATTTAATTATAATACTTCAGCAACAAACGATTTAAATAAAAATTTCAAAATCACGCGCCTTGACTACTATATTTCAAAAGTAAAGATCATTCATGATGGCAATCAGATTACACCAATAAATGATTATTATATTTTTGTAAAAGCTAGTGCTAATATGGAATCTTTTCAGCTTGGGAGCTTTAATAACATAGGCAATATCGAAGGAATTAAATTTTCAATTGGCGTAGATTCCCCTAATAATAATGCGGATCCTACTACATGGAGTACTGGTCACCCATTAGCTCCAAAATCTCCTTCCATGCACTGGGGGTGGGCTTCAGGATATAGATTCGTAGCTTTAGAAGGAACAGCTGGAACATCGAATACCCCTTATGAGTTACATGGTTTATTCAATGAAAATTTTTTTGAACAAACTATACCTTTATCAGGTGTAACAAATGGCAATAATATTTCGATAAATATCGAAGCCAACTATGTAGAAGCTTTAAAAGGTATAGATGTAGAAGCTGGACCAATCCAACATGGTGTAAACAATCAGGATCTTACGGTTCTAGAAAATTTTAGGGATAATGTATTTAAAGCAGCTGTTGCTACATCTGTTAAAAGTGTAGTTTACAACAGCAGCGATGTAAAAATCTATCCCAACCCGGCAAATGGTTATTTTACAATAAATTTATTAAATCAAAATGCTCTTGGTATTAATTATAAAATAGTTGACGTTACAGGAAAGACTTTGCTAGTTGGTCAATTGTCTAAAAACAATGAAAAACAAAATATTCAAAGTCTTCAATCTGGATTTTATTTTGTAAATGTTTATGCTAACAAAGAGTTGATAGCCAACAAAAGATTGGTGATTCATTAGTGATGAAACCGATAAAGTGTTTTTTGTTATTGTGTTTAGCCGCATTTGAAGCATATTATCTAAGCAGTTGTGGTAGAAAAGAAATACCGGAAATTGCCAACAGTTTTGAGGTTAATATTCCTAAAGGATTTCCAGAAATCAGATACCCTGCCGATAATAGGTACAGTGAGGAACGATGGGCGTTAGGAAAACGATTATTCTTTGATCCGATACTCTCAAAAAACAATACGATAAGTTGCGCTTCATGCCACAAACCGGAGTTCGCGTTTAGCGACGTTGTAGCTTTTAGCTTGGGCGATAGCGGAATTTCAGGAAGGGGTAATGCGCCTACGCTTGCTAATATTGCTTATCATCCATACTTAACAAGGGCTGGTGGTGTGCCTACAATAGAAATGCAAATATTGGTGCCTATTCAAGAGCATGACGAGTTTAACACAAACATTTTGGATATCGCAGAAAAACTTAACAAAGACAGCAGCTATATACGAATGTCACTTGCTGCTTACGATAGAATACCAGATCCATATGTGATCACTAGAAGCATTGCAAACTTTGAAAGGACTCTTATTAGCGGTAATTCAAGATTCGATCAATATTTCTATCAAGGCAATAAAAACGCGCTTACTGAACCAGAAAAAAGAGGAATGAATCTTTTCAATAGCGATAAAACCAATTGTTCCAAATGTCATAGCGACTTCAATTTTTCTAACTACGCTTTTGAAAATAACGGATTGTATGAAGTATATAATGATACAGGTAGAATGCGTTTTACTAGAAAAGAAGAAGATCGTGCAAAATTCAAGGTTCCCACGCTTAGAAATGTTGCCTACACGGCACCATATATGCATGATGGCTCATTCAAATCTTTGGAAGAAGTAGTGCAACATTATAATAGCGGTGGTAAAAACTATATAACAAAAAGCAATTTTATCCAACCATTGAACCTAACAAAACAGGAACAAGAAGACTTAGTGGCTTTTTTGAAATCGCTAAGTGATGAACAATTTGTAACAAATAAATTTTTCAAACAATGACAACGAATATCAAATATATATTAGAGGTGTCGTTAAGCGTTTTGCTACTTGTTATCAGTTGTAAAAAAGACCCCGAGATAACAGACGAACAGTTTGACGAACCTTACACATTAGATGCTGGCAATTTCCCCAGCCCTAAAATAGCATCAGACAATCCACTTACTCGCGAGGGTGTTAAATTAGGTAGGATGTTATTCTATGAAAAAATGCTTTCTAGCAACAATAGTCAATCTTGCGCCACCTGTCACATCCAAAAATTTGCATTTTCCGATACGGCAACCTTATCCATTGGTGTACGCGGATTACGGGGCAAAAGACAAGCGATGGGCGTATTTAATATGGCTTGGAATTCCAACGAATTTTTCTGGGATGGTCGTGCACATTTGCTAAGAGATCAATCTTTATTTCCTATCCAAGACACTTTGGAAATGAATGAAAAGTTGGACAATGTGGTAACTAAACTTCAGGCAAGCGAAATGTACAGAAAGCAATTCAAACGCGCATTTAATACAGAAACTGTCACACCTTTATTAATGTCTAAGGCTATGGAGCAGTTTATGAACACGATCGTTTCAAACAAATCAAAATATGATAAGTATTTAGCTGGCGAAACTATATTGACAGCAGAAGAAGAGCGTGGACGTTTTTTATTTTTTACAGAATATAATCCAGCTTTCCCTAATAATTCCGGAGCTGATTGTCAACACTGCCATGGCGGCGCAAATCTTGAAAATGACTTGTACATGAACGACGGATTAGATACCGATGCCGAATTTGTAGATATGGGAAGAGAGATTGTAACAGGGAAAGCATCAGACAGAGCAAAGTTCAAAGTGCCTTCTTTACGCAACATAGCACTTACCGCTCCGTACATGCACGATGGACGCTTCAAAACCCTTGAAGAAGTAGTGGATCATTACAATCTTGTAAAGTCATCTTCTACCCTCGATGCCACATTCTTGCAGCAACTACCAAACGGTTTGCAACTTACACAACAAGATAAGTCGGCTTTAGTAGCTTTTCTAAAAACATTAACTGACCCAGAGCTAACCACCAATCCTGCATTCTCTGATCCTTTTCAATAGACACCTGTTCAGAGAATACATTTGAAGATAGAGTTGAGAAGTAGTCTCAGCTCTATTTTTTTGCAGCCGGCTTTGTAGCAACTATGAAATCTATTAGTTTCACACAGAACTAAATAAGGAATTGAGTTCACAGAGTTATCAATTTGTCCTTTGTGCCTCTTAAACTCTATACTCTCTGTGTGAAAAAACTTAAAAATGCTTCATCGCCTCTCTCCTGCTCAGATTACTAAGTTCATTATTTTCTAAAAATTCGGCTACCCAAGCTTTATCCGTTCTTGCATATTCACGAAGCACCCAACCAATCGCTTTTCGAATAAAAAATTCATCTGACCCTATAACTTTCTTTATCAACTCTTCCAGCAATATTGTATCCGTTTCTTTTTTGTACTTCAACTGAAAAAGTAA
>CBFGYQ010000074.1:0-8251 GCA_965652995.1 uncultured bacterium | reverse complement strand
TTAGAACCTGCCTATAAACCCAAGAAAGAAAACATTGTTTTATTAAACACCTTATATAAAGACGAAGAAAAACTATCCGAACTTTTTGAAATACTAAAACGTGCTCCGAAACAGGAAGCGATCTTGTTGGCATATGTAGAGTTATCATTTCAAACAAAAACTGTAAGACAACAAGATCTATTGGAGCGATCAGGTGCTACAAGTTCACAATTAAAATCATTGATTGACAAAGAGATTTTTACGATCGAGCAACGGCAGGTAGATAGGATCGCTATTCCTGACAAAGAACTAATCAAAGAAATTCAATTCACACAAGCGCAAGAAAATGCACTGAATGAACTAGATGATGGATTAGCAAATAAGAATGTGGCTTTGTTGGAAGGAGTGACCGGAAGCGGCAAAACGTTACTCTACATTCATAAAATAAAAGAATGCATTGCACAAGGCAAGCAAGCCATTTTCTTACTACCCGAAATAGGATTGACCACTCAACTCGTCAACAGATTATACAGTTATTTTGGTGAAGAGTTAGGGGTTTATCATAGCCGTTTCAGCAATAATGAACGCGTGGAGATATGGGAAAAAGTAAAGTCGCATCGGCACAAAATAATTGCCGGTCCGCGTTCTGCTTTGTGGCTGCCTTATGATGATCTTGGATTGATTATAGTAGATGAAGAACATGATATTTCTTATAAACAACGCGATCCATCGCCACGTTTTCACGCCAGAGATGCCGCAATATATTTGGCTTCTCTTCACAATGCAAAGGTCATATTAGGTTCTGCCACACCTTCCATCGAAAGTCTTTATAATGCAAAACATGATAAATACGCATACGCCTTATTAAAGGAAAGATATCAAGGTGTGAAAATGCCTGAGATAAAAATTATCAGTGCTAAATCATTGGAGCAGATGCGCTTGCAGAATATAAAACTCATTACACCTGAGTTGCGAACTGCGATGTTGGAAGCATTACAGCACCGAAAACAAATCATCCTATTCCAAAACCGTAGAGGATACGCACCGTTTCAATTGTGTACGATCTGTGGCTGGGTGCCTCATTGTAAAAACTGTTCTGTATCGCTTACTTATCACAAAAGCTCTGATAAACTGCATTGTCATTATTGCGGATTGAAATCTGCGGTTATACACACTTGCCCCAGTTGCGGTAGCAATCGCTTGCAAAGCAAAAGTTTTGGTACGGAAAGAATAGAAGAAGAAGTGCAGCAGATCTTTCCCGAAGCACGAGTAGCAAGGATGGATGTGGATAGCATGAGAGCGAAACACAGTATGACGCGATTGATGGAGGATTTGGAAAAAAGAAAAATTGACATTCTTGTAGGAACGCAGATGGTGGTGAAAGGATTGGACTTTGCGAATGTAGCTTTGGTGGGGATTTTGAATGCTGATAGCTTACTAAGTTATCCTGACTTCCGTGTGAATGAACGAGCATTTCAACTGATGGAACAAGTAAGTGGCAGAGCCGGAAGATTGGATGGAAATGGAAATGTCTTGATTCAGTCATACAACATTCAACATCCTGTTTTGCATTTGGTACAGCAACATGCACTCCACATTTTTTACGAAAACGAAATCTTATACCGCGAGCATTTTGCTTATCCTCCTTTTACCAGATTAATAAAAATTGCTTTTAAGCATAAAGACGAAACAAAATGTATTGAGGCTGCAAAGTGGGTAACCGACAGTTTAAATGAAATAACAAACATTACCGTTCAAGGTCCGGTTGCGGCTCTGGTCAGTAAAGTGCGAAACCTTTATGTGCAAGAAGTTTGGATAAAATGCCCAAAAGATTTGAAGCTTTTAGCATTTGTGAAAATGAAGGCAATGGAATTACGTCAGGCAATTACTTCCAAAAGAGGGCTAACAAATCTGCAAGTCCTGTTTGATGTTGATCCTTATTAAACGCTTCAAAATATTTGTTTCCAATCCGTTGCATCTTCTGAAAAAGATAACATAAATATCACTTAGCTTTGGCGGCTCAATTACACTATTTCAATGCTATCAAAGTTGTTTGGGTTTGGGAGAAAGAACGAAAGCAAACCTTCCACTGGTCATGATTCTGTTGCAAATTCATTTGCGTTTTTAGGTACCGATATGCACTCGCATCTGCTTCCGGGAATAGATGATGGTGCACAAATTATCGAAGACAGTATTACACTCATTCGTTCGTTGATGGCAATGGGTTATTCTAATTTCATCACCACACCACACATCAAATCGGATATCTACCCCAACAATACCGCTATTATTCAAAACGCTTTGAAGGAATTGCAACAAGCCTTGAAGGAACAAAATATTCATGTGCCTATCCATGCTGCTGCAGAGTATTATGTTGATGATCGTTTTTTGGATATGCTTGAAAATAATGAACCTTTACTTACCGTTCATAAGAAAGAGGTCTTGATAGAGTTTTCATTTATGTTTGAGCCTGTAAGATTGAATGATACAATATTTAAAATTCAAACCAAAGGCTATACTCCCATCTTTGCACATCCGGAACGTTATGCATTCTTCCACCACAAACCAGAGATATTTAAAGACATAAAAGACCGAGGTTGTTTATTGCAATTAAACACACTTTCTCTTTCGGGCTATTATGGTAAGTCTATTATGGAAATGGCTGCAAGACTAATAAACGATGGATTGTATGACTATTGTGGTACAGACTTACACCATAAAAATCATGTAGAGTCATTACTTAAATTTTCCAAATCTAAAAGCTACTCTACAATACAACAATATCCTTTTATTAATAAGAAGTTAGCACACTAGCAACGATAGCTTTACTAACTAATATTTTTGGCGACACATCGTTTCCATCATCTACTTTTGTAAATAATAAATTATAAAAACAATGCGAATTGCTTTAGTTGGCGCAACAGGACTGGTTGGTAGCACCATGTTGAAAATATTGGAAGAAAGGAATTTTCCTATTACAGAATTAATACCGGTTGCATCTGAACGTTCTGTTGGGCAGACAATTCAGTTGAAGGGAATAGACTACACAATAGTTTCTGCTGAGGATGCATTAAAAATGAACCCTCAGATTGCTTTATTTAGCGCAGGAGGAAGCACCTCTATAGAGCTAGCTCCAAAATTTGCAGAAATAGGTTGCAGAGTTATTGATAATTCCTCTGCATGGAGAATGGATGAAACTAAAAAATTGGTGGTGCCTGAAGTGAATGGTGATGTGTTGACAAAAGAAGATTTAATTATCGCAAATCCTAACTGTTCTACCATACAAATGGTGATGGTATTACAACCGTTACACAAAAAATATGGTGTAAAACGAGTTGTTGTTAGCACTTATCAATCGGTGACCGGAACAGGACAAAAAGCTGTGAAAGAGTTGTTGGATCAGCGTATGGGCTTAAAACAACATCAAGTATATCCTCATCCGATAGACTTAAACATTCTTCCTCATATAGATATTTTTCAAGATAATGGCTACACGAAAGAGGAAATGAAAATGGTGAAGGAAACCTGTAAAATATTGGGTGATGAAAACATTAAAGTAACCGCAACTACAGTACGTGTACCGGTAATGGGCGGACACAGTGAAAGCGTGAACATTGAACTCAACAAAGATTTTGAAGAGCAGGAAGTAAGAGATTTATTGGATGACTCTCCAGGAATTTTGGTTGTAGACAATCCTTCAAATAACGAATATCCGATGCCGATTTTTGCTTCCGGAAAAGATGAAGTTTTTGTTGGTAGAATTCGTAGAGATTACTCACAAAACAATACTCTCAATTGCTGGATCGTTTCGGATAACCTTCGTAAAGGAGCAGCTACCAATGCTGTGCAAATCGCTGAATATTTAGTGGAGAAAGGGCTAGTATAATGGATATATCACAAAACGAAACTGCCGCTTCTTTGAGAAAGCGGCAGTTTCGTTTTACCAAAGGTTTGCACCTTTGGTAACTCTTATTGAAGCCCTTCAGGCTTCCGCGAGCAATAATACTTTGTACAGCATCGTATAATTCTGCACAAAAAAACTGTTACTCATTTACGCAGTTGCTTCATTCAACACAGCATTCATGTTTCTCACAGCATCTGCTGATTTGTTGAATAATTCTTGCTCTTCTGCATTCAGTTTATAATCTATGATTTTTTCCCAGCCTTTACTACCTATCACAACCGGCACACCAAGACAAATATCTTTCTGTCCATACTCACCATCCAACGCTACACAACAAGGGAATACTTTTTTCTGATTGCGAATGATGCTTTCTACCAATGCTGCACCCGCAGCACCCGGAGCATACCAAGCAGAAGTTCCTAATAATTTAGTAAGTGTAGCGCCGCCTACCATTGTATCAGCAGCTATTTGTTTTAGTTTTTCAGCATCTAAGAAATTGCTAACAGGAGTGCCGTTCAAGCTAGCCAATCTTGTAAGCGGAATCATTGTAGTATCACCATGTCCACCAATTACAGTACCGTGTAGATCATTAGGAGAGCAATCTAATGCTTGTTGTAAATAGCATTTGAAACGCGCGCTATCCAGAATACCACCCATACCGATGATGCGATTTTTAGGAAGACCTGTAGCTTTCAAAGTCAAGTAAGTCATGGTATCCATTGGGTTAGATATCACAACAATGATCGTATTAGGAGAATGCTCTAACAAATTTTTAGCGACAGTTTCTACAATTTTAGCGTTTGTTCCGATAAGCTCTTCCCGTGTCATACCCGGCTTGCGAGGAATACCTGAAGTGATAACGCATACATCAGAATTAGCCGTTTTTGCATAGTCGTTAGTGCTGCCTATAACGCGTGTATCAAACCCTAAAAGCGAAGCAGTTTGCATGATGTCAAGAGCTTTACCTTCTGCAAAACCCTCTTTAATATCTACCAATACCAACTCTTCTACCAATTCTCTTCTAGCTATATTGTCTGCACAGGTAGCACCTACTGCGCCGGCACCTACTACGGTTACTTTCATTTTAGTTACTGATTTATTATGTGATTAAATAATTTGTATAAAATGCCGCAAAGATAAGTATTGCCATCAAATCAAATTTTGTTCTTTAAACAAAAACACTGACAATATTTTTGCAGCGTTTTACTTTTTTTTGTGAAACTTCATTTTATGAAAATCAATTCTATCCTATTATTTATTGCCTTATTCCTATCAAATGAAATCCTTGCACAAAAAGAAACAATAGTACTTGCAGCGCAAGGAGGCGTAGGAGTAGGTTCTTTGGGTGGAAATGCAACAGATTTTCTTTATTCGACCGGTAGAATACCCAGAAGTTCAATAGAATTTGCCGGTAGCTACGTCTATGGAATAAATGTTGGTTATATGATAACCAAACGTGTAGGGTTAAGCTCTGGAATCGTTTACGACAATACTTCGTGGAAGTTAGAAACTGTGAATTCTAGAAAGAGCAAAACAACAACACAACAGAGAATTCAAATTCCATTTCTTATTAGATTAGAAACACCTGTTCCTAGAAGGCGCGGTAGTTATTTTTTCAATTTGGGCGGTAATATTTCCTATTTGCAGGATATAAAAGATAATATTTACGGGCCTTTCAATCCTTCCATAGAACAAGAATTTAATGATGTGACTTATGCGCTGCAAGGCACTGTCGGTGCTTTTGCACCAATTCACAAATTGCTTTGGCTCACCTTAGGAATAGATGGACAATATCAGGTAAGTAATAACTTTGTTGTACCCGGTTTGAAAGGACATTTATACACACTTTATTTTTTTGCAGGTGTTAGCCTTAGATTGTAATAGAATATGAAATCCCGCAAACCCATACAACTCATCATCCCTGAGCAATGCCAACAGAAATGGGATGAAATGCATGTGCGTAATGAGGGCAGATTTTGTGACCATTGCCAAAAGACGGTAATCGATTTTACGATGTTTACAGACAAAGATTTGTATGCGTTTTTTGATAAGCATGAAAACGAAAAAGTCTGCGGTAGATTTCTAAGCACGCAACTAAATAGAGAAATACAACTACCTTACCAACCACATTCAAGATTGTACAAAATAGCTGTAGCATTAGGATTGGTGTTGTCTTTCTCCCAATTACCGGAAATGCAGGCAAGATGGCAAGCACCGCTGGTAGTGGAGAATAGCATTTTCGATGCACAGAAAGAAGATGAGAATATAGAGGGGGATAGTATGGTGGTTAGAGGACGAGTGGTGGATGAGAAAAATATGGAAGTAATTGGTGTCATTGTTGAAGTGTCAGAAAATGGGAAAATAATTGCCGGTGTTGTAACTGAGGAGGATGGAATCTTTGAAGTGAACTTAAATAATGTTAATAATAGTGTTACAATTCGAACTAAGTATACAGGCTATAAAGAAGTAAGCTTAACCCTCTCAAAAAATCAATTGTCTTCTTTTCAACAGATTAAACTAACAGAGTTATCAGATATCGAAAAAGATGTGATGATTCTTACTGGAAAGATTCCTTTAATTAAAGATGAAAAACCAAGAAGGTTTGGAATTATTTTTCTCGTTAAAAAAATGCATAATAGTTGCACTTGCCATCAATGGTGCCAACGCCGTAAAAGCTTAATAGGATTGGTTTTGCTGGGATAATAAAAAGCAAAAACTAATAGCACATTTAAAATATTATCCTTGAAAATCAAAAATATGATTTTTGATTTTCAAGGATAATAACTACATCTTAGGAAGATATTTTGTGAGAAACGTGTAGATATTACAGACTATGATTTTTTCTTTTGTTCTATATTCTTCTATATCCGGTACTATTACGAAATTCTTTTTTGTTTGCAAGTCTTCTATACTTTGCAGGTTTCCTTTGCTAAAGTTCGGAGCATTATTCAATTTTATCTCCATGGCAGCAATAGGCGTTGTGCCTCTCACTAAAACCATATCCATCTCAGCACCTGTTTGTGTACGATAATAAAAAAGCTGTGTGTCTTTGGGTTTCAGACGCAGCACATGCTCTACAACATATCCTTCCCAAGAAGCTCCTACTATCGGATTTCCTTTTAATGAATTAAGCGACAATACATGGCTAAGCTGATGTAGCATGCCGCTATCTCTAATGTATATTTTGGGAGCTTTTACTAGTCTCTTTTTTATGTTTACGTGAAATGGCTGTAATTTATGTACAAGAAATGCGCCTTCTAAAAAATCAATGTATCTATTTACAGTAGGTGCTGTAATACCAAGCGACCGTGCAACCATTTCTGCATTCCACACGCTGCCATTAATGTGCGCAAGCATGCTCAACATTCTTGTAAGGATATTGCTAGTAAGATTGATGTTGAACAGCGTATTCAAATCTCGCTCTACATAGCTGCGAAGAAAGCCTGACATCCACTCATTAGAAGCCTTATCCGTTTTAGATTGTAAGGCTATCGGAAAACCACCTCGCAACCAATGTTTTTCTTTGGATATCTTTTCGGGCAGCTCGGTTAATGATAACGGAGTTAGCTCTCTGTAAGCTATCCTTCCTGCAAGCGACTCTGACACGCCTTTTACCAAAGCAGGTGTTGCACTTCCTAATAATATAAATTTCCCTTGTTTTCTGTCTGCATCTATTACCGAGCGTAATACTGCAAATAGAGAAGGTATAGTCTGTACTTCATCTATAATAATGCACTTGTCTTTATTGTCTGTAAGAAAGGTATAGGCATCTTGTAGTTTTCGGGCATCAAGAGGGTTCTCAAGGTCGAGGTAAAGAGTGGGTTTCTTTTGTGAAGCTGCTATTTGTTTTGCCAATGTAGTTTTGCCTACTTGTCTTGCACCTAATACAGCCACAGCCGGAGTAGAGCGCATGAGTGTGGTGATTTCTCTTTGCAAGAGCCTCGTTATCATTATTCAAAAATAAATTTTATCCTTGAAAATCGAAAATATGATTTTGGATTTTCAAGGATGATTTTAAACCTTATAATACAGGTTATGACAGATTTGTTACAAATTATGACTATGATTTTTTGTAATTTGCACGATAATGAAATCTCGCAAACCCATACAACTCATCATCCCTGAGCCATGCCAACAGAAATGGGATGAAATGCATGTGCGTAATGAGGGCAGATTTTGTGACTATTGCCAAAAGACAGTAATTGATTTTACCAAGTTTACAGATAAGGATTTGTATGTGTTTTTTGATAAGCACCAAAACGAAAAAGTCTGCGGTAGATTTCTAAACACACAACTGAACAGAGAGATACAATTGCCTTACCAACCACATTCGACATTGTACAGAATAGCCGTAGCATTAGGATTGGT
>CBFGYQ010000073.1:0-8450 GCA_965652995.1 uncultured bacterium | reverse complement strand
AATCCGACGCTCTAACCAACTGAGCTAATACCTCCGTGATACTTTTAAAGGATGGTCAAGCGACTATAAAGTCAGACTTTGTGGTATTACTGGCAGATCATAATATTAAAGTACCGCGTGTTGTAGACAATAAGCTCTCTCAGGAAATCCATGTATCTGTTGTCGCCAATATAGCTTCTCAAAAATAGATAGTGAAACACCTGCTACTCATACTCACTTTATTGTTGACGAGCAAAGATGCTTATACACAACAGCCTTTTATGAAGCAGGTATGGCTTGCAGAACCGGATGTAGCTGTAAATATTAATGATATTGCCTATCAGCCAAATGGCTATATATGGCTTGCAACAGATGAAGGCGTATTGCGATACAACGGAAAAACTTTTACAAAAATCTTAGTCAAAGAAAAACAAGTTGCGACAGCTGTTTGTGCCTCAAAGAATGCTGTATTTGTTGGATTTAAAAATGGTCTTGTTGGTAAGGTTGACGGAGAAATATGTTTTATGTTGTCAATGAATAAAAGATTGAAAAGTAGCATTACTTCTTTGCGTTCTATAGGAGAAAACATCTTACTAATTGCAACAGAAGAAGAAGGACTGAATGTTTGGATGAATGGCTTTGTAAAAACGATAAGAACAGAAGATGGACTGACAGATAATTTTGTTTCAAACATTGCATTAGCAGATAGCAATATATTGTTAGCAACTGACGGGGGAATAAATATTGTTTCCTTAGCAAAAAAGCAGATACACACTAAGGCATTTACCACAGAAGATGGTTTGGCCGACAATATCGTTACGACAATTGAAGCAGATAAAAAGTATTATTGGATTGGGACTCAACAGTCAGGGGTCGCAGTTTACGACAATCTATTTCAAAAGATCACCCAACTCAAGACCGCAACTCAATGGACTTATGGACAAGTAAATGATATACTCTCAGTTGGCGATAATCAGGCGTGGGCTGTAACAGAGGAAGGGTTTTTAATAAGTTTGATACGTGTAGATGACAGCCTTATAATTAAGCCTTATTCAGTTCAAAGCAAACTGAAAAAAATTATCAGGGATAAAGCAGGAAACATTTGGTGTGCTACAAATAAAGGACTCTTGATGCAAACGGCATTATATGTTGAAAATATTCAGCTTCCATCTCAGTTTCTGCTTAGTAATTACACGGCTATGATTTGTGACGATGAAAATAATCTATGGTTTACACAAGGGAAAGAATTATACAAAAAAAACCTTTCCTCATCAGCCTTTCCGGAATATATTACTTCATTGCCTGTTGCCATAACAGCATTGCACGCTACAAAGCAACATGGCATTTGGATTGGCACGTTTGGGAATGGATTGTTTAACTATATTAACGGCAAGCTTTCTAAAATCGATTATGACGAACGAGTTACTACAGCACATATTTTAAGTATTACAAGTACGGAAACTTCGTTGTGGCTAGCGAGTTTTGATGGTGTAACAGAACTGGAGATAAATGGTGACGTACTTAAAAAAAGAAATAACTACAATAAAAAGAATGGCGTAGGTAGTGACTATGTCTATCAACTTTATGCGGACAAAACAAACCGAATATGGATGGCTACTGATGGTGGAGGCGTTACCATGTACAATGCTGGAAAATTTTATAGATGGGATAGTACACAAGGCATGCAAAGCAAAGTATTCTATAGCTTGGCTGTAGATGGTAAAGGCATTCTTTGGGCTAGTTCATTAGAAAAAGGACTTTACAAATATGATGGAAACAGGTGGTCTCGATTAGATGAACGTCAAGGACTACAAGACATAAACATAACAGCTATTGCACCCGTAGGAAATACTGGAATAGTTGTAGTGAATAGAAATGGTATAGATGCCTGGTCTGCAAAGGACAACCAATTCAGGCATTTCAACAGACGATTGGGAATGAATATTGATAGCAATTCGAAAGTGCTTAATTGTATTGCCAGTGATATACAAGGTAATGTGTATGTGCCTTACGAAGAAGGTATCATGCTATTTAAAGAAAACAAGTTATCAAATATAAAACCAGACATTCACATCAAAAAATTGAGTCTGTTTTTTAAGGATGTTAAGGAGGAAAGACATCACTTCGAAAGTGATGAAAACCATATTTCATTTTCTTACGATGGCATCAATTTCAGTAATCCCGAACGCTTACATTATCGATATAAATTGGTAGGCTATGACGATAGCTGGGCGTATACAAGTAATGAGGTCGTTCCCTTTGCACAGTTGAATCCGGGCAACTACACTTTTCGTGTACAAGCTTCATTGAGTAGTAGTTTTATCAATGCAACAGAAGATAGTTATAGCTTTCGTATTGCAAAACCTTTTTGGCAAACGGCCTGGTTTATTGTCATCAGTGCAGTTATTATTTTGTCTCTGCTATATGCAATAGTGAAGTGGCGTGAACGAGGAATTGTAAAAATGAATCAGTTGCAAAGAGAAAGATTGATCTATGAATATGAACATTTGAAGAGTCAAGTGAATCCGCATTTCCTATTCAATAGTTTTAATACGTTAGTAAATATCATTGAGGAAGATAAAAATGCAGCTATAGATTATACCGTACACTTATCGGATCTCTATCGCAACATGCTTTCTTATAAAGATGCAGACTTAGTAACATTACAAGAGGAGTACAACATAGTGAACAGCTACATGTTTATCCAAAAAAGCAGATTTGGGGAAGCATTGCAGTTGCATGAAAACATCTCCCAGAAACTATTGACGACAAAAAAAATAGTACCGCTTGCATTGCAAATACTTTTAGAAAATGCTATAAAACATAATGTAGTAGCGGCATCAAAACCCTTACATATTTACATAGCTGTTGATGAAGATGAGCTAGTGGTGAGGAATAGTTTGCAGGAAAAAATTACCCAAGAAAAAGGAACAGGCATAGGAATAGAAAACATTAAGAAGCGATATGAACTTCTTACAAAGCGCACCATAAGCTATGGCATAGAGAATAATGAGTATATTGTAAAACTGCCGCTGTTATGAACGTTGTAATAATAGAAGATGAAAAACCTGCATTCAATCGTCTCGGGAAGCTGCTTCATGAGCTAATGCCCGAGGTGAAAATTACAGCTCATTTAGACAGTATACAGCAAACTAAAAATTGGTTTGATACCCACCCTGCCCCCGATCTTGTATTTCTTGATATTCACCTTGCTGACGGTAATGCATTTGACTTGTTGAAGCTTGTTTCTATCAAAGCACCTATAATTTTTACGACAGCCTATGATACTTATGCTATCGAAGCATTTAAAACATCAAGCGTTGATTATTTGCTAAAGCCGCTTAAGAAAGAACAACTGCAACAAGCGTTAGAAAAATTGGACTCGCTAAAAGAGTTTTTTACTCAAAGGATAGAAGAAAAATCTAAACATCCCGAAGAGTATAAAAAGAGGTTTCTCATTCGTTTTGGCGAACATATAAAAACCGTTTCTGTAAATGAGATCGCATACTTCTACAGCGAAAACAAAGCCACATTTGCGAAGACGATTGATAACCGCAATTTTCCAGTTGATCAAAATTTAGATTCTTTAGAACAAGTGCTAAACCCTCAAGAGTATTTTCGTATTAATCGACAATACATTATTTCTCTCAACGCAATAGATGATATGCGAACTTATACAAAAGCACGCGTTGTAGTAAGGCTAAATCCTTCGGTAAAAGAAGCACCTGTTGTAAGTTCTGAAAGAGCAGCCGATTTCAAACTATGGTTGGCAGGTGAGTTAAAATGATAAAGTAAAAATCACTTTTTTTGAAGCAAAGCACTGTATTGTGTTGGCTGCTGTAATAAAGAACTTGCTTTTTCAAAGTCCTTGTCATATTGCAACCCATGCGCAATTCTTCCTCTTAGATAATAGTATCTGGATACAATCTCACTTTCTAATATTTGTTTTATCTCTGTTTTGTTTTTCAACAGGTCTTTTTGTTTGTCATGTGCAAGTTTACTTTGCAGTGCGGTATATTCACTTTGTATCGCAGAAAAATATTTTTCTCTGGCGGCTATGTTCTTTAGTGAATCTAGTGCGATTTCCGTTTCTGTTTTATAGGTATAATCTTTACTTTGAAGGTATTGAGAGAATAAAGTAAACTCAGATTCTGAAAGAGAAAAGTTGGAAGCAGGTGCTATTGTATTGTGCTGCTTGGCATATTGGGTTGCATAGTCGAAAAAGTAGTTTTTACTATAAAGCATTACAGCTAGTTTACTTATTTTATCATCCTCCAACGCTACATCAGGTTCTATACCGCCGCCGCTCAATACTTTTCTTCCACCTTTTGTTACGTATGCTTTTTTCAACGAATCAGGAACTTTGCCTACGCTTCCATCCAAATTTCTATTACTGTAATCTATTGCCTGTATGCAACGGCCACTTGGAGTATAATATTTAGAAATAGTAAGTTTCAGTTTTGCGTTATATCCCAACTCTTTAGTTACCTGAACCAGTCCTTTACCGTAAGACTGAGATCCTATGATGACGCCTCTATCCAAATCTTGCATAGTGCCTGCAACAATTTCTGAAGCTGAGGCTGATGAGCCATTAATCAATACTGTGACTGGGATTTTCGTATCCCAAGAAGCACCCATAGTACGATATTCTTTGTCAAATTCTTTCATTTTCCCTTTGGTAGAAACTACAAGCTGACCCTTGTCTATAAATAAATTACAAATACTAACAGCCTCGTCGAGCAAACCGCCCGGGTTATTCCTTAGATCTAAAACCACTCCTTTTAAGTTCGTATTCACTCCTTTTAAACTGTCAAGATTTGTTCTCACCAAACGGCTACAACCGGGAGTGAATTGTAAAAGCTTTATATAAGCAATGTCTTTATTATTACCCAACAAGGCAGCATAAGGCACGCTGGAAATCTCTATCTCACCTCTTGCAAGCATTTTATTGCTCTCTTCGCCGGTATAAGCATCCTTCACTTTCATATTTAATTGAGTTCCTGGTGCACCTTTTAGAAGTAGGCTAATATCTTCAATAGTTTTGCCGGTAACGTTTTGGTTGTCAATAGAAATGACTTGATCTCCGGGATGAAGTCCTGCTTTTTGTGAAGGACTATTTTCGTAAACATCGCCAATAAAAATGTCTTCCCCTTTTTTACGCATTGTAGCACCGATACCACCATATTTTCCTGTAGTTTGAAATTCATATTCTTCAATATCCGATTCGGTAATATAATTGGTATACGGGTCAAGTTCTTCCAGCATTGCATCAATGCCTGTTTTTACTAATTTCCCAGGTTCAATAGTATCTACATAATAGCTGTTTAGCTCTTTAAAAATATTGGCAAAAATTTCAAGATTCTTAGATATTTCAAAATAAGAATCTACCGGCTTAGCTTGTATGAATAGTAGGGCAGAGATTGCAATTGTAATCCCAAAGAATATTGATTTTTTATTAGAAGTTTTTTCTCTCATGGCACAAAATTGTCCTATTTCTTATAGAACAGACAATGTTACGAAATATTGAGTGTTGAAATGGGTGATTTTGATGGCAGTGAAAGATTAACAATTGCCTGTACAATAATCATTTTGTTTTAAACTATTTATTATATTATTTTGCAATTGAGAAAACTGATAAATATGAAGAAGATTTTACTAAGCACTTTTGTTTATGTTTCAATAATATCTGCATCTTTTGGGCAGAGTTTTACAACTGATCATGGTGATACTGCGATAAGTTCTTTCCCACTTGGTGGTCAGGATTTAAAAGTGCATAATTACATTACAAATACTACTACCGCTGATATGAATAACTTACAGTGGAAACTTTTGCAAATGAGTTCAGTTCCAACAGGATTTACTTTTGTCGGTATTTGCGATAACATTACGTGTCACAGCCCTGCTTCTATAACTGGTGGGCAAACGAAAACATACGGTACGATAACACCAGGGCAAAAAGTCGATTTTAGTTTAGCAGTTAACATAGATGCTAGCACGGCTGCTACAGGTAGTTTCGTGTGGGTGAAAAGCGAACTCAAAAATCTAGACGACAATCAAACAGAGGAAATAACGCTTATAGCATATAAAAATGGACCTACATCTGTAAACACAATCAAATCTGAAGATGAAGTTACTCTTTTCCCTAACCCAGCTCGTAACGCTATTAATGTTGTTTACAATGCTAGTCTTGGGGTAAAAAATATCGGAGTGTATAATTTAATAGGTAAAATGGTAAGTGTGTATAAAGTAGGAAATACTAGTGCTAAATTGGATATTGATGAACTTCCTGCAGGTATTTATTTTGTGAGATTATTCGATGTTCAAGGCAGAACTGTTGCAACACGTAAGTTTACACATCAGTGATAAAGTGACATTTTAAATAATTTAAAGAGGCTCACAAGCCTCTTTTTGTTTTGTTCCTTTCCTTATTTTTGCGCGCAAAATAATATTTTACAATGGGTCGCATATTTGAAGTTAGAAAAGCTACAATGTTTGCTCGCTACGATCGTATGGCGAAGCAGTTTAGGCGTATCGGGAAAGAAATTGCAATAGCAGTTAAAAAAGGAGGGCCTGATGCAGATACTAATCCGCAACTACGTCGTATTATACAAAACGGTAAGGCTGTAAATATGCCTAAAGACCGTATAGAGTCTGCTATTAAGAATGCCCTAGGAAAAGATACGAGCAACTATGACGAAGTATTGTATGAAGGATACGCTCCCCATGGTATTGCAGTTCTTGTAGTTACTGCAACAGATAACACTACGCGCACGGTCGCAAATGTTCGTTCTCATTTTAATAAAGGTGGCGGCACATTAGGTAATAGTGGTTCCGTAGGTTTCTTATTCAAGCACATGGGGGTTTTTAAATTGAATAATGAAGGTATTGATATAGAAGAGATGGAACTTGAATTAATAGATGCAGGGCTTGAAGAAATTGGAGAAGATAGTGAAGGGAATGTAATAATTCGTTGCAGTTTTAATGATTTTGGAAATCTGCAAAAAGCATTAGAAGAGAAAAATATTACACCTATATCTTCGGAAATAGAATGGATTCCATTAAACACAGTAGAAGTTTCTGAAGAGCAAGCAAACGATGTTATGAAATTAATTGCCCGTGTGGAAGAAGATGATGATGTGCAGCAAGTGTTTCATAATATGGCATAGTAGAAATTATAATTTTCATCCAAATTTGTATTTGGTCAATTCTAATTTTATTCCCTACATTTGCACTCCCTAAAGCGGGTGTGGTGAAATTGGTAGACACGCTAGACTTAGGATCTAGTGCCGCGAGGCATGGGGGTTCGAGTCCCTCCACCCGCACTGAAATTTACAGTCCTGCTACCTGCGGGACTGTTTTAATTAACAACAAAAAACTATTGATATAAATGGCAACGGTAACAAGAGAGAATATCAGTAACCTGCATGATAAGATAACCGTAAAACTTTCTAAGGAAGATTACATGCCTTCTTTTGAAAAGTCTCTGAAACAATATGCTAAACAAGCTAACGTACCAGGTTTTCGTAAAGGAATGGTGCCGGCAGGAATGGTTCGTAAAATGTACGGACAATCAATTTTTGGAGATGAGGTATTTCGTACCGCAGGTAAGCAATTGGAAGATTACTTGCAAGGTGAAAAGCTAGCCATATTTGCTCAACCGATGATGATACCTTCCACAGAACCTTTGAAGGTAGATATGAACGAACCGGGCGATGTAGATTTTGACTTTGAAGTGGGTTTAAAACCTGATTTTGAAATTACTCCAATAAAAAACAAACAAACCCTTACCAAATACACGATTGAGGTTTCTGACAAAATGATCGAAGATGAAACGGAACGTATACGTCGTCGCTACGGCAAGGTAGAAGATCAAGAGAGCATAAACTCAAAAGAGGACATCATTTATGCTACTTACGAAGCTTGTGATGCTGATGGAAATGTAGCAACTGAGAGCCAAAAAGTGGAAGACACCGTACTGCTTGAAAAACTTCCTGCAAAACTTCAGGAAAAATTGATGGGCAAAAAAACAAACGACAGTTTTGTTATCAAACCATCTGAAATAGCAGAAGGAGACGAGCTGACTTCATTCCTAAAAGATCCCCTAAAGCAAGGCGCAGAAGCTGCAGATAATTTTTACAAGCTTACACTCACTAAAGTAGGCCTATTAGTTCCTCGTGAACTAGATGCAGAATTATTTGCGCAGGTATTCCCGAATGATGAAATAAAAGACGAAGCAGCATTCAAAGAAAAGCTGAAAGGAGAGTTGGGTAAAGAGTTTGAACGTATCTCAAAAGAGCGTTTACAAAATGAAATCTACGAGATGTTGGTTCACAATACGAACATTCAATTGCCTGTAGAATTTCTGAAACGCTGGATGAAGGAAGGACAGGAAAAACCACGCAGTGAGAGTGAAGTAGAAAAAGAATTTCCTTCTTTCGATCATCAACTTCGTTGGACGTTGATCTCCGACA
>CBFGYQ010000072.1:0-8521 GCA_965652995.1 uncultured bacterium | reverse complement strand
GCAAATTATACAATCTGCGTACATGGTTAAGTGTAGGATATCTCGTTCTATTCTTTACGCTTCCTTTCATTAAAGTAAATGGTCATCCTGTATTCCTTGCTAATATACTGGAGCGAAAATTCATCTTGTTTGGTCAGATCTTCTGGCCACAAGATTTTTTCATTTTCGGATTGGGCATGATACTGTTCATCGTTTTCATCGCACTTTTTACAGTAGTTTTCGGACGAGTTTTTTGTGGATGGATGTGTCCTCAAACCATTTTTATGGAGATGGTCTTTCGCAAAATAGAATATTGGATAGAAGGCGATATGGGTGCACAAAAAATGCTTGCGAAAGAGCCTTGGCACACAAAAAAAATACTTAAGAAAGGAAGCAAATGGTTGATCTTTTGGTTGATTAGTTTTTTAATCGCAAACGCATTCCTTTCCTACCTCATCGGTGTAGACGAGCTGAAAAAAATCATTTCAGAACCCGTTCAACAACACATGGGCGGCTTTATATCCATTTTCATTTTCACTACCGTTTTCTTTTTTGTGTATGCGTGGTTCAGAGAGCAGGTTTGTACAGTTGTGTGTCCTTACGGTCGCTTGCAAGGTGTACTGTTGGATAAAAATTCTATAATAGTTGCTTATGACTATGTGCGTGGAGAGCAGCGGGGAAAGTTTAAAAAGAAAGAAGAACGGTTGATCGGAGATTGTATCGATTGCCATCAATGTGTAAACGTATGCCCTACAGGCATCGATATTCGCAATGGTACTCAAATGGAATGCGTCAATTGCACAGCATGTATAGATGCGTGCAATCACATGATGGATGCAGTAGGCTTGCCGCGAGACCTTATCAGATACGCTTCTGAAAGCGGCATTAAGGAAAAAAAGCAAGTACGCTTTACTGGAAAAATGAAGGTATACACTGCAGTAATGTGCATACTAATCGGCGTACTCGCTTACCTGTTGGCCAGTCGTTCTGATGTGGGGGTTAATCTCATGCGTACACCTGGACAGCTTTACCAAGAAAACGAACCAGAGCAGATCAGCAATTTGTATAACTACAAGTTACTCAACAAAACATACCTCGACAAGACACTCGTGCTTAAGCCTGAGAATTTTGAAGGAACGATCAAACTGATCGGGAAAACAAAATTGAGAATACCGAAAGAAGGATATGTATCAGGTTCGTTGTTTATCTATTTAGATAAAGAAGCAATAAAGAAAAGAAAAACCAATTTGGACATAGGCGTGTATGAAGGTTCTGAAAAAATTGAAACCATACATACCACTTTCCTAGGTCCATTTACTTCTAATTAATCAGAAAAATAGTATTTATGAAACTGAATTGGGGGGCTAAAATTGCAATACTGTATTCAAGCTTTGTCGTGATGATGATAACGTTGGTAATTGCAAGCACACATCAGAAATTTGAATTGGTATCAGACGATTATTACAAACAAGAGATATCGTACCAAGAAGTAATTGATGCCACCAACAATCAAGCGGCATTGTCTTCTCCAGTTTTGTTGGATCTTACAGACGAGTTTATAACACTCATTTTCCCACAAGAATTTGAGGGACAAAAAATATCAGGCACAGTACAATTCTACTCACCCATTACAGCCGATTATGATAAGCAATGGCCGATATCAGTTAGCAAGAATAAAATGTTTTTAGAGAAACAGGCGTTATCAAAAACAGCGTATAAAGTGAAGATCACTTACAGCGTGGATCAAAAATCTTATTATCAGGAATCCGCAATAAATCTCCGTTATTGATATGGCTACGTTCACAATGGCATTGGCTTTACTTATGGGCTTCACAGGAAGTTTGCATTGCGCAGGCATGTGCGGACCCATAGTTTTGGTAATGCCCTTTCAACATTTGAATGGACTGAAAAAAGCATTGGCTATATTTCTGTATCATTTTGGTAGGACCACTACCTACGTTATACTTGGTTTGATATTACATTCCTTCCGAGAATTATTCAACCCTCAATGGCAGCAACATGTTTCTATTGGATTAGGAGTTATTCTACTAGCTTTAGGTGCTCTTGCTTTCTTCCCTAATCGTTCGATAAAACTTAACGCACCGTGGGCAGAACACGTAAAGTTACTTTTAGGAAAGATGATAGGAAGACCCGGATGGAGTACATTTCTGTTTACAGGATTCTTGAATGGGCTACTACCTTGCGGATTGGTATATATGGCATTTGCTGCTTCCGTTAGCGCAACAACAGCCTGGGAAGTAGTAGGACTTATGTATAGTTTCGGGTTAGGAACAATACCTATGCTCGTAGCCATTACCTTGTTAAAAAGTAAACTTTCCCTTTTAAGGCTTCATCAATTTAAGAAAATAGTACCGGTTCTCATGCTTACATTTGGCAGCCTGTTTATCTTGAGGGGAATGAACCTGGGCATCCCATATCTCAGTCCGAAAATTCAAATGGAGCAGGAACAGATAAATACAACCTGTTGTCACAAATAGGTATTTTTATGGTAAAGACAAAAGGTATATGCTTGAGTTTATTTTGTATGTTTCAGACCAGCAAAAAAGCAGGGATTTCTACAAAACAATTTTAAATACAGATCCGGTTCTTGATGTTCCGGGCATGACTGAATTCTTATTATCGGAACATTGCAAACTGGGACTCATGCCCGAATCAGGCATTGCAAAAATACTTGGTCAACACATGCCTCATCCTGCTAGCGGAAATGGCATTCCCCGATGTGAATTATACTTACCCACTACAGATATCAATAGCTATTATCAACGACTGATAACCGCCTGTGCAAAAGAGGTCAGCCCTGCTCAACCAAGAAGTTGGGGTGATGTCGTTTGCTATTTTTCAGACCCTGATGGACATATCATTGCTATAGCAGAAAAACAATTGTTCAAATAAATAATTATGAATCAAACCTACAGTACAGCTGAAAAGGCTGTTGAAATAATTGAAAGTGGCAACCGCATCTTTATACACGGAAGTGCAGCGACGCCACTCTCATTAGTAAATGCATTATTAAAAAGAGCCGGCGATATAAAAGATGTAGAGCTTATGGCTATCAGTACATTCGGTGCTATTAACTGGAATCAACCTGAGGTACAAAAAAGTTTTTATCTAAACTCTCTTTTCGTTTCAGCCAATGTTCGCGAATGGGTTAACAGCAGCTATGGCGATTATGTTCCTGTTTTTCTTAGCGAAATACCTGCATTATTTACTAAAGGCATATTGCCTATTGATGTTGCAATGGTTCAAGTATCACCGCCGGATAAGCATGGATATTGCACTTTGGGTACATCCATAGATGCGGCTCTAACGGCTGTAAAAACAGCCCGAAAAGTAATAGCACAGATAAATCCCAACATGCCTCGAACGCACGGTGATGGTCAGGTACACATCTCCCGATTTGAACATATTGTATGGGAGGAGTCGCTTCTACCAGAAGTGAACTACAGCGAAAAAATAGATCTGATCTCTGAACAAATAGGAAAAAATGTGGCCGCTTTGATTGAAGACTATTCTACGCTACAAATGGGTATTGGCGCAATTCCAGATGCTGTATTGCGTTATCTTGGCAATCATAAAGGATTGGGCATCCATACCGAAATGTTCTCTGATGGAATTGTACCACTAGTAGAACAAGGAGTTATCACTAACGAATATAAAAAAGTACGCCCGGGCAAAATTGTCACTACATTCACCTTAGGCACTCGTAAAGTATATGACTTTGTAGATAACAACCCAACGGTATCTTTTATGGATGTCGCCTTCGTAAACGACACTTCTGTAATACGCCGAAACCCAAAAGTGGTTGCAATAAATAGCGCCATCGAAATAGACATTACCGGACAGGTATGTGCAGATTCCATTGGGACTTATCAATACTCCGGCATAGGCGGACAAATGGATTTTATGCGCGGGGCATCGCTGTCAGAAGGTGGTAAACCGATCATAGCCCTTCCATCTGCTACAGCCAAAGGTATTTCTCGCATCGTACCACAATTGAAACCAGGCGCAGGTGTGGTCACAACTAGAGGGCATGTACATCATATCGTTACCGAATACGGAGAAGTAAATCTTTATGGCAGAAATATGGAGCAACGTGCAAGATTGTTGATTAGCATTGCCCATCCCGACCATAGAGAAGCATTGGAAAAATCGTTTTTCGATCGCTTCAAAAAACTTCTTTAGATATTATTTCGACCTAACTGTTTGACACCATTCGAAAACTACACACAACTATGATGCAGAATATGAATAACGAGGAATTTAGACCTATCGGCTCTAAAAAAGAAACAGAGTTTCTGGAAGGCCCTCATTCCAGATGGAAGGAATTCAAATTTTTGCTTCAAGTCATGAAAGAGTTTATCTACGGATTTAGAAAATTGCATTTTACCGGACCATGCGTAACTGTTTTTGGTTCTGCCCGTTTCCCCGATTCCCATCCATATTATGTAAAGGCAAGAGAAATAGGCAAGGAAATTTCCAACCTTGGATTTACAGTGATCACCGGAGGCGGTCCGGGTATAATGGAAGCTGCCAACAGAGGTGCTAAAGATGTAGGAGGGCGTTCGATCGGGTGTAATATTATTTTACCAAAAGAACAGTCACCAAATAAGTATCTTGATAAATGGGTTGACTTCGATTATTTCTTCGTCCGTAAAACTTTGCTTAGCAAATATTCTTATGCTTTTGTTGTTATGCCTGGCGGCTATGGTACTCTTGATGAATTTTTTGAAGCCATCACATTGATACAAACCGGCAAGTTCCAACGATTTCCTATCATACTTTTTGGCAAAGAATATCACAAATTGTTACACGCACATTTAGAGGAAATGGTGGATCACTTAACGATTGACAAAAGCGATCTTGATTTATTTCTATTTACAGATTCGGTAGAGGAAGCCATCAACCATATCAACAAATACGCTATAGAAGGGTTCGGACTTACGAGAAGGAAAAAGTTGTCTCCGTGGAAATTATTTTGGGAGCGAGCATAAAAAATCAGATGTTTCTCTGCTAAGAATCATGACTAATATCATCTTAACAACGGCTCATGTCATTTATTAATCATAGTGATAATAGTAGCTTCGTATTCTCAACAATCAGGTTATGAACAAATTACAAAATAAGGTAGCAATCGTTACCGGTGCCGCGGGTGGCATGGGAGAAGCAATCGCAGTTTTATTTGCAAAGGAAGGCGCAGTCGTGTTGGCGACTGATATACAAGAAGAAAAGCTGAAGCATTGGGTAACAAAAGCTCAGACTGAGGGATTGCGCATTGACTTTATGACTCATGACGTTGCTTCCAGAGCAGATTGGGAACAGGTGGTAAACAAAGCTATTTCTGTGTTTGGACGTATTGACATACTTATCAATAATGCAGGGATATATCCTGCAGGTGCAACAACAGATAATTCCTCACTGCAGTTATGGGATGATGTAATGGCGATCAATCTTACCGGACCTTTTATAGGAACTCAACTATGTGTACCTCATATGAGAAAAACCGGTGCAGGCGCTATCGTAAATATTTCTTCTATCGCGGGATTAGTTGGTGGTAATGGACCTGCATATACTGCTTCTAAAGGTGGTTTAAGACTCTTGACGAAAGACCATGCGATCGAGTATGCGAAAGATAACATCCGTGTAAACTCTATACATCCTGGAGGTGTGCTAACTCCTATGACGGAATCTATTGTAAGCATGGAAGGGAGCGAAGAGATTATGAAGAACATGTGTCCGCTAGGCAGAATGGGAAGCACTATGGATATAGCCTATGGCGCACTATATCTCGCCTCTGATGAAGCGTCTTATGTCACAGGAGCAGAATTGGTAATTGACGGAGGACTTACCGCACATTAATTTCGTCTCTTAAGCATATTCATTAATTAAACAATTTCATGGCAACACCCAAATTTCCGGTTCCTACTCCTTCTCTGCATTCGTTGTTGAAAGAAAGAGTCAATCAATACTTTGAACAAAAACAAATTCAACCCACGGGCAATATCCGGTTATATATAAAATCTGCCTTGCTCATCTTCGGGTATTTTGCAATTTATATTCACTTACTCTTTTTTACACCTGTTACATGGCTTGCTATTATTGAATGTATTTTACTAGGGATTTTCACTGCCAGTATTGGTTTTAATGTGATGCATGATGGTGCACATGGCAGCTATAGCTCTTTACCCTTTGTAAATAAGGTTGCGGCATATAGCCTGGATTTTTTAGGAGGAAGCAGTTTTATGTGGAATACGAAACATAATATAGTGCATCATGCATACACTAATATAGAAGGACTAGACGATGATATTGATGCGGGCATTCTGCTGCGAATCAATAAAGCACAAAAACGCTATAAACTACATAAGTACCAACACTTTTATTTTTGGATATTGTATGCTATGCTATATTTAGCATGGGTATTTTATACCGATTATAAAAAATACTTTACTAACAAAGTAGGACAAGTAGCACTAAAAAAACTAAAGCTTAGTGATCATTTATTTTTCTGGGGGTTTAAAATTTTGCATCTGTTCCTTTTCATTCTTATGCCTATATACCTCGTGGGATTTGTACCTTGGTTGATCGGCTTTCTAATATATGTATCTGCAACAGGGATCATCCTTAGCTTAGTTTTTCAATTGGCACATGTAATAGAAGAAACCGCTTTTCCTGAACCTGTGCAACCGGCAAATAAAATGGAAGACGAATGGGCTTTGCATCAATTAAAAACAACAGCCAATTTTGCAACAAAAAATCGAATTATCACTTGGTGGCTAGGCGGACTTAACTTCCAAATTGAGCATCATTTATTTCCTAAAGTTTCGCATATCCACTACCCCGATATCAGTAAAATTGTAAAACAAACTTGTCAAGATCTAGGCACACCTTATATTGAACACCGTAGGATGACAGCAGCTATAGCATCCCACATCACTCACCTGAAATTGATGGGAGAACATTAGTTTTTTCCGTTTTTTAACTAAGACTAAATGCCGTTAGATATCCAATCAACGGCATTTTTAAACGATATTATTTTATATAAAGCATTCCTCGAAATTAGATTAATTTGTAAGTGCTATGATAACTGCTGCCTTGTATTATTATCATTAATTCATACACATGGAGACAAAAAGTGCAAATTGGCATCAGCTAGATACAAAGACAGTACTAGCTAATCTGGAAACAACTTTAGCAGGTTTAACCGACCAGCAAGCTGAAGAAAGGCGCAATAAATACGGCAGCAATCAACTTGTAGAAAAAAAACAGCGTAGCAAGATCAGCATTTTCATCAGGCAATTCAAAGATGTAATGATCTTGATACTGGTGCTGGCAGCCGCTATTTCATTTATTGTGGGCGAACGGACAGATGCTTTTGTGATTCTCGCTATTATACTCGGCAATGCCATACTCGGCTATGTACAGGAATACAAAGCAGAAGAATCTATCAAAAAACTAAAACAAATGGCAGCTCAGATTGCTATGGTTTATAGGAATAAACAGGCAAAAAGAATACCTGCATCTGATCTCGTTCCCGGCGATATTATTATACTCGAAGCTGGAGACATAGTACCTGCCGATGTAAGACTTCTTGAAATTAACAGCCTGAAAATAGAAGAAGCAGCATTAACCGGAGAAAGTATGCCAGTGGAGAAACAAACCAAAATACTGAATGATCCTGACCTACTCCCGGCAGACCGAATAAACATGGCTTTTAAGAGTACCTACATTGTAAATGGATCTGCAACAGCGATCGTTACAGGTACCGGAATGAAAACTGAAGTTGGAAAAATTGCACAACTATTGGAAGGCGAATCAGAACCAACTCCTTTGCAAAAGAAGCTTGCGAAATTCAGCAAACAATTAGCATTGATCGTTCTTATCATTTGTGCGATCATTTTTTCCTTGGGCTTATATAGAGGTGAAGATGTACTCCAAATGTTTTTAACAGCATTATCATTAGCAGTCGCAGCATTACCGGAGGCATTACCTGCTGTCATCACTATTTCTCTAGCAAATGGCGCTGCAAGAATGGTGCGACAAAATGTACTCATCAGACGTCTTCCAGCAGTAGAAACGTTAGGCTCTATAACCTACATCTGTAGCGACAAGACCGGCACTCTCACACAAAACAAAATGACGGTTGAGTGTATAAAATCGACAAAGGATAAGGAGAAGCTACTGCTACAAGCCATGGCATTGAATAACGAGGTGAAAATCGACGACCACGGCGCGTATATGGGAGACCCGACAGAAGTGGCACTCATCAAATATGCTACAGAAAAAGAAACTCCGCCTGATGCATCTAATAAACAATTGCCTTTAGAAGGTGTTATCCCTTTCGATTCTGAAAGAATGTTGATGACCACACTCCATAGAGCTGATGATAAATGGCTACTATTGGTGAAAGGAGCACCAACTAAGATCGTAGATAAGCTTTACGATAGAGAAAAGGCGAATGAATGGTTGGAAGAAAACAGGAGATGGGCAGGTAAAGGATTAAGAGTATTGTTTTTTGCTTATA
>CBFGYQ010000071.1:0-8537 GCA_965652995.1 uncultured bacterium | reverse complement strand
GGACCAGGTTTCGGTTTCCATGACCATCAATGGACCTGCACCCACCATTTGTGCGTTTTTTTTATGAATGCCGCTATCGACCAACAATGTGAGTTGTATATCAAAGAAAATGGACTGGAAGATGAAGTAGAAAAAAAGATAGAAGCGATTTATAAGGAGAAAGGCATTGCACGACCTTACTACAGTTCGAATGTGGGTGAAGGCAAGCCAACGGAAATGAAATATGAAGCCGGTGATAAATTTCCTTGGAAAGAAATTAAAGACAGTTTGCCGGAAGGAAATAACGCATTGGGCTTAACGCTTTTGGGTGTTACGGGCGATCAAGTTTTACCCGCGGATGTTTATAATGACATTAAAGCCAAAACCCTAAAAGCCGTTCGGGGCACGGTTCAAGCCGATATTCTCAAAGAAGACCAAGCGCAAAACACTTGTATTTTCTCTACAGAATTTTCGCTGCGTGTAATGGGTGATGTGCAGCAATATTTTATTGACAAAGGCGTGCGCAATTTTTACTCGGTTTCCATCAGTGGATATCACATTGCAGAAGCCGGAGCTAATCCCATTTCGCAACTGGCATTTACCATCAGTAATGGTTTCACGTTCGTGGAATACTATCTGAGCCGTGGTATGCACATCGATGATTTTGCACCCAACTTGTCTTTCTTCTTTAGTAATGGTGTAGATCCGGAATATTCAGTGATCGGTCGCGTGGCTCGTAGGATTTGGAGTAAAGCGATGAAGTATAAATACGGCGGTAATGAACGCAGCCAAATGTTGAAATACCATATTCAAACAAGCGGTCGTTCGCTGCACGCACAGGAGATTGATTTCAATGATATCCGGACCACGCTGCAAGCTTTGTATGCCATTTACGACAATTGTAATTCGCTGCACACAAATGCTTACGATGAAGCCATCACCACACCAACAGAAGAAAGTGTGCGTCGTGCGATGGCGATACAACTCATCATCAATAAAGAATTGGGCTTAGCGAAAAATGAAAATCCATTGCAAGGTTCCTTCATCATTGAAGAACTGACCGACTTGGTGGAAGAAGCTGTGTATGCAGAGTTTGACCGCATCACAGAACGTGGCGGTGTACTCGGTGCGATGGAAACAATGTATCAGCGTGGAAAAATTCAGGAAGAAAGTTTGTACTACGAAACGCTGAAGCACACAGGAGAATATCCCATCATTGGTGTGAATACTTTTTTAAGTTCTAGCGGTTCAAAAACGGTGATACCGGCAGAGGTCATTCGTTCTACTACGGAAGAAAAAGAATTTCAAATACAAAACGTACACAACCTCTGGAAACGTAGTGGCGACAAGGGTGCGGAGATGTTGGAGCGATTGCAAAAAGCCGCCGTGCACAATGAAAACATTTTTGAAGAACTGATGGAAACCGTGAAGTATTGTTCGCTTGGGCAGATTACGAAAGCGTTGTTTGAAGTGGGTGGGCAATATAGGAGGAATATGTAGGAAGATAAAGTCAAAACTAAAAATTCAAAAAAAATGGAGGACATTCGCTGGCATCAGAGGTTAGATAGTTATCAAAAAGCTTTGTCAAGGCTTGATGAAAACATCCATTTTATTCAAGATAACTACAAACAGGTTGACTTTTCTAACATTGAAAGCATTCAACCTGTCCTTTCTGAAATACCCAATATATACAAGCAAGGGCTGATACAAAGTTTTGAATTTACGTTTGAATTGGCATGGAAGGTTTTGAAGGATTTAGCTAAGTACCAAGGCGTAGAAGATATCATTGGAAGTAGAGATGCGATACGTTTTGCGGCTAAAAACAACCTTTTGGAAAATGCACATTCCTGGATGAATATGATAAAAACGAGAAATGAAACTGTTCATACCTATAATGAAGATGTTGCTAACGAGGTGGTAATAGAAATTCTGCAATCCTATTTTATGCTCATGAAGAGGTTTGAGCAAAAAATGCAAAACCTTAGAGATGGAGCGTAAGCAGTTGGCATCAAATGGGGTTTGGTTACCTTCAAATGATTTAAAGAAAATTATTAATGTACTTTGTTCTTTCCATCAAGTAGAAAAAGCATGGGTTTATGGCTCGCGTGCATTGGGAAATCATGAATTGTATTCCGACATTGATTTGGCATTAGAAGGAAAAGCATTAAACTTAAAAATCAGGACACAAATAGAAATTGCATTAGATGACTTATTGCTGCCCTACGAAATAGACTTGAGTATATTATCACAAATTGAAAATGAAGAATTGCTTGCGCATATAAAAAGAGTGGGAAAGTTGGTGTATGACGTGGGTGGGCATTATAGGAGGAATATGTAATGAGGAGAATATATTGTCTATTTCTAATCACTGCGTGTTTTTCAATCAATGTTTTTGCTCAAGGAAATACAGAAACCTCTGCACTAGAAGAGAAGCGATATAAAAAAATTATTTGGAGGAATAATGCGAGTAGCGGCCGGTTTTTTTCTGATTTTAAAAAGAAAAAATCTAATGATATAAATTACACAATATTTGAACTGTACACAAACATTTATTTGACCAACAGTATTAAAATCGCTAGCCATTTACCATACTGCTCGGACACAAACTCCAACATCGCCTTGCGTGACACAACCTATGGAATTCAAATAGCAGATTATTGGAAAAGACGTACAGAAAGAGTCTTAACAGCTTATAAATTCAAATTTTGCTTCGCTAGCTTAACATCAATGCCCTCATGTTCTCAAACAACAAAACTTTTATTTGACTTAGAAGCATTACATAAATCAGTAAACATTTTCCCGTCACCAAAGTTCATTGCTGACCTTATAGATGGTGTATCTACCGAGTACTCAATATTATTTTTCTTAGATGGGTGGTATCAAAAACATAATTGGGGTTGGAGCGGAAAAAATATTTTTGGAACCAATTGTAAGGAGTATGGGGATGGAATGGCAACAATGATTGTGGTAAATAACCTTACAAAAGAAATTGTATTTGTAAACAGAAGGTTTGAGGCTATCTGTGTTGAAAAACCAGAAACAACAGATTTTCTACTTGTAGACTTACTGAAATCTCTCAAATATTTTTAATGGACTTCCTCACCCTCTTCGAAATACTGCAAAAACAAAACATCCGCTACTTGCTCTGCGGCGGTTTAGCAGTGAGTATTTATGGCATTCCAAGAACTACGGCTGATATTGATTTGCTGATTGATTTTGAAAAAGAGAATGTTGCAAAGTTTATCACTGCTCTTAAAACAATTTCTTACACCAATAGTTTGCCCTTTTCTTTAGATATTTTGATAGATGAAAAAACAAGAGAGGAATACGTTCGAGAAAAGAATTTGATAGCTTATTCTTTTTTCAACAGTGGTAAAAACACTTTTCTAATAGATGTTTTGGTAAAGCAACCTTTTGACTTTAAAAGCATGTGGGAACGGAAAGAAACACGAGAGTTTAATAAAGTGACGATAAATCTCTTATCTGTGGAGGATTTGATTTTTATGAAAGAAAACACCAAGCGTATTCAAGACGAAAATGATGTCGTTCTACTTTCAAAATTGAAAAAATATGAGTGAGCAGCTAGGTTATCATTATACCGTTACAGATGAACAACTCGCAGCCTTCCAAAAATGGAGCATCGAAGAACGTCTCCATTGGGTGGCAGAAGTAGATGCTTTTTTAAGAGCTGTGCAAACACGTGAAGAACGCATTGCAGCCTATCGATTACGAGCAGGAAAGAATCTGAAATACTACGAAGAAAACGGTTTCCCAGAACATATCTAAATTCAATATTGTTTCATGACCCCGCAACAATATTTCCACCAACTCGCTGTAAAAACGCCCGAAGCTAAACTGGGAAAAATGTTCGGTGCGGAATGTCTTAAAACACCAAATGGTAAAGCGGCCGTTATGTTTTGGAAAGATTTTCTGGTGGTGAAGATGAGTGCTGATGAAGCAACGGAAGCATTGAAAGTAAAAGGCTCACAAGAGTTCACACCCATGGGTGGTCGCGCTATGAAAGGTTGGTATCAAATACCGTTTGCAGCAAAAGAGCAGTGGAAGCACTTGATGCAACAGTCTGTAGCTTTTGTAAAAAAATTGCCTGCGAATAAGAGTAAGGCTAAAAAATAAAAATGAAAAGTTTAATAGTAGTCAGCTTAGTAACAACAATTCTTTGTAACATATCTATTATCTCGTTTGCTCAAAATATTGGTATAGGCTCGCAGGCAGGAACTTTGATCTATAAGCCTAAATTGAAATCTACATTAAGGTATTTTTCAAATTTCAAAGAGAAAAAAAGTTCGGTTCAATCATATGACTTATATAATAGCAGGGTTTATTACCGAATTGCGGATTACATTTTTTCCCAAAACGACTCTGTAAACATCATGAAAATAGAAGATTATATAGGGAAGGTTGCCAATTCTATTCTTTCGCAGAAATACCAAATTACACCACAAGAAATTTCTATTGAGCCAAGTATCGACTCTGTTACGTCATTGATTATAGAACTACAAGAACTATCCGGAAATGTAAATGAATATGTATTACCGGAATACATCACGAAACAACTAAGTAATTCGCAAAACAAATATTCAATTTTTATTCTTTCCTATATAGAGCAACAGAGAGTAAGAGTCAGGTATAGCGCATTGGTAAGCGAATTAGCATGGTCTTATTATTCAACGTTGACTTTAATGATTGTAGAAAATAAGACTGGTAAGTTATTATGCTTTGATCAAAAATTTGAAAATACTCCAACTTTAAAAAAGCCAGAAGACCTTCGCGGTACTGTTTCTAAGTTGTTGAAGAAATTATACTACAAATAGTTTCTGATATCATGACACCACTCTATTCTGTCGTCATACATCCTTGGGAAGAAGTTGTCGAAGAAATAAAAGCACATAAACAAAAACTTCATGATGTCATCGGCTGGTATCATAGTTATAATTCATTAGCACACATTACCATTAATCTTTTTTCAGGAAATGAACCTACTCTAAAAAGATGGGAGGAATACACCGAGTATTTCGTCAAGTATTTAAAAGCTTTTGATGTGCGTTTCAACAAGACCGGAACATTTCATAACGGCGCATTTTTTCTAGCTCCAGATGAAGAAAGTGCGGCAAAACTAATTCCTATTATGAAAGCATTTCTGAAAAGCGCACCAGCATATCCTCATGGCAAATCTACCAAGCCCCACATATCAATTGGAAGACAACTAAACCCCGAACAACTTGCTACTGCAAAAGGATTAATTAAAGAAGTGGAGTTAAAGTTTGTTGTTGATAATCTCACCATTCGAAAATTCAATCCTGAACGCGGGCAGTATGATTTGCATAAAGAGTATAAGTTTCATTGACGAGAAAAACACAACCAATAATTTTTAACAGATTATAGATTCTTTGCAAAAAATAAAGTCTCTCTTAACATGTAACTTGTAGTGATTTTAAATTAGGAATGTTGAATCTTGAATGGCATAAATGGTGTGCATTAATAGCGGTAAAAACGTTACTTGTATTTTCCTTTTTCCTTTTTCCTTTTTCACTACATGCTCAAAGTCTGGCTCAAAGCAAAGCAGGCCTTCGATATGAGATAGATGCAAAACGCATGGGTGTGGATGTGAATAGTGAAGACGCATTGCCGCGCTCGCGTGAATTTATTCGTATTGATAGCACATATTATGTGGGTTGGATGTTTGAGGGTTCGTACAAATACAATCATGCTGCGGATTATTTAGGGTTTAAAAATGCATCGGTGCCATTGGAGCGTGCGCTTACAACGATGGAGCGTGATTATAGAAAAGAATTGCGAACACGCACGAGCGATTTGATGGTGTATTTTCCAATCTATAAATATCAATTGGACTATACACTCATTGCAAATTATTTGATGAATTGCTATAGCAACATGGATGAACCCGATAAAGTTTTTGCTTTGTTGCGACGTGTATTGAAGCACAATTTTCAAAGAGATTTTTATATGGATGCTTATAACTATCTCGCTTGGACAGTACATCGAAATCGTTTTTACACGACTACGAAATATCCGTTCTTAAAAAATTCTATTGATGAAAATGAAAAATTGGCGATGAAGTATTTGGATAGTGGCATGCGAAAAATTTATCGGGATTATAGTTTGAATAGCAAGATCTTCCAACCCGGATACGAAGTACCGGACAAACTCGCCGTTTATCATTACAAATCCATTTTATACAGTTATGCTTTCAACATTGATAGTGCCGCGCGTTATTATGAACTCATGCAAAATCAGGGAGCATTACCTCATAACAACTTTGCAACTTTCCGTGCTATCTGTGGAGATTTTCGCGAAGCCGAACAACATTATCAAGATGCGAGTGTGCAAGAAAGTGGCGACAAGCGATTGAAAGAATGGGTGTATTACACTTCTATCATTGATAACTACAAAGGCAATCCGAAAGCAGGTGTACAGCTTACGAAAGACATGATAAAAGCCAACGGAAGCACGCCGGGCTTTGGCTGGTATAATATAGCCGAAGCGCGTTGTTTGTTGTATGATGGGCAAAGCAAAGAAGCATTGCGCTATGCAAATAAAGCCGCAGAGTTTAAAGAGCTTCACATAGGAACAACGCTTGGACAAACGCACTATGATTTCAGTGTTCAGTTGTTGAAGTTGATGCAGAAGTTGCAAGAGATAGAAGCACAAAAATTTGAAAATAAAAATTGGTGGTACAATCCTGTAGTGCTTGGAAAAATCGCACAACTCACAGCAGAAAAATATTTGCAACAGTTCCTTATTATCAATCAATTTGCGCAAAACCCGGAACGAGATAGAGTGATCTACAAATTATTCTCTACAGAAAGTACGGTCAGTTGGGATGAGGTTTGGTATTTGATAAGAGATTTTAGCACGAACTTTTTCCTAGAACGTTTTGAAAAAGAATTAAGCACCGACAAACGCACTTACATCCGAAAATATTTTCAATACTTCATTGCACGATTGGTGATGGAGAAAGGAGGTTATAAAGAAGCAAGTGATAAATTGAATGCGGTTTTATTAGACCCAACATTAGATAGCGAATATGAAAAACTATTGATAGCACGAGCATTGCAGGCACAAGCAGAATGTGCAAAAGAATTGGACAAAACCAATGACTACAATGATAGAATGTATAAGATGTATCAGTTTTATCCGCAGCTGATACCATACACAGGTTTGAAGATGAATATGCGATTAAATGTCAGCGGTGCACCTGAAGGGTTTGAAGATGAGTTGAAGAAAATGAATGTGAATTGGAATAGTAACACATCGCAAGCACCTCAAGTAACAGTTCGTTTTATCGGTAGTGGTGATAAAAGAAAGATTGAATATTCCGTATTAGATGCGAGTGGAAAAGAAGTTGTAAAAAACCAGTCTTTCACATACAAGAATTCAGAATTATCTGCTAAAGAATTAGGATATCGGTTGTTTAATATTGGAGGCAAAACGGATGTAGAGGAACCCAACGACCCAATCTAAAAGAATATTACTGTAGCCGTTCAAATTCGAATGAAGGATTTCCTTTTACACCATTATTATCATAGAAACCGATAAAATGCAATTTCCAGTATTGATTTTTACGAGTCTTTATGACGTAGCATTTTTCAGGTTTTACCGAATAAGTGGCGGAATTGCTTCCAACATCTATTTTCACATCTTTCCAGTCAAAACCAATTACATCACGATGATTTGAAAATGGTTTATTTTTTACAAGATTGTAGGTGATATTGGCATAACCCGAAATGCTGTCTGCAAGAGCTGTAGTGCTGTAAGGGTTAAGCAATGCACCACTTACTAAATAAGGAAAGTTCTCAAGATGACGATAGATATATCTGTAGTAGGTAAAAACAATATCCCATGTGGCTTTTGGAGGTTCTGGACTCACGATGCTTCCACCATTGTCAAAAGAAAAGTAAGCATAATTAAAGTTGTCGTCTTTAGGAATTTCAATCGTCTTTTCATTTCCCGACATATCTCCATAGGTAAGTGAGTAACTATTTTCACTAACGGAATTGATAATGATCTTTTTGTAAGAATTCGTTCTCTTAAGATAAATCAAATAGATCTCTTTTTTGGAATCTCCATTAGCATCTCTCCATTCTCCTATACCGGTAGAATCAGGCAATCCACATGGTGCATCAAAGCTATAGTTACCATCTTTAACTCCATACTGGTAACCAGTTGCTACATCTGCCCAAACCCCTTTGCCGGTATTGTAAACAAAAACATTTTTACCGCCATTCATAAATACGTGATAGCCATCCTTAGATGCTTCAAAAGCCAAATCCCACATAGTGTACTGACTGGTTTTGACAACAGTATTGGATTCGAAATCAAAAAAGATCTGATTTTCGTAATTAATCCCTTGTGAGACACTTGCCATTTGGGATCCATTAGAAGGGGGTAGAACTATTGGAGTCTCTGCTTTTTCGCAGGAAGTAAACCCTATACTCAATAAAATTGCTACAAAAATGTAACCGTTCAGGTGCATGACAATGCAAATATCTGTCAGGTATTTATTTCAATTGTCAGAA
>CBFGYQ010000070.1:0-8584 GCA_965652995.1 uncultured bacterium | reverse complement strand
CCATACGGCCCTGTTAAAGATGTTATTCCTTACCTTATGAGACGCGCGCAAGAAAATACTTCCGTAGCAGGACAAACCGGACGGGAACTTGCATTGATCAATAAAGAATTGCAGCGAAGAAAAAACAATAAGTAACCCTCATCGTTTAATAAATACCCACTTCAGCATTTCTTTCCAACTTGGTTTTTTACCGTACATCAAAATACCGGTACGATAAATACGTGCGCACAACCAGACAACTCCGAGTATTCCTAAAATCATACAAATGAGAGATGCCGTGAGCTGCCAATACGGTACAGTACCGGGTACTCCAAAAGGTAATCTTGCCATCATTATGATAGGTGATGTAAATGGAATGATACTACCCCAAGCAGCAAGTCCGCTACTAGGGTTATTGATAATAGAGCTCATCATTACAAATGACAGAACGATTGGAATAGTAATTGGGAACATCATAGACTGTGCATCTTGTGGGTCTTCATTTACAGCACTGCCTACTGCTGCAAATAGTGATGCATAGAATAGATATCCTGTAACGAAATAAAATAGGAAAGCACCAATTATTAAAGGGAAATTGATTTGTCCCATAGTCATCTGCAATCCTTTTGCCATCATAGCTTTACCATCTTCACCGGTACCCGCACTCATTTCTTGTAATTGCTGAGCTTCTCCTGCTCCAATGTATCCACTAAATGCAAGGGTTCCTATAAGCATTAAAATAATCCAAAGTAAAAACTGTGTGAGACCTACAGCACCAATGCCAAGTATCTTACCCATCATAAGTTGTGTAGGTTTTATTGAAGAAACAATCACTTCTGCAATTCGACTCACTTTTTCTTCCATTACTCCTCGCATTACCATTGCTCCATAAATAAACATCATCATATAAATCACTAACCCGGAGCCAAATCCTACCATATAGGAAATGCCCGAATTCGCTTCTGTATTACCTTCTTCACCTATCACGGTTTGTTTTAGGTTTATAGGATTTGTTTTTATCTTATTGAGTTGTACAGTATCAATATTTGCTTGGATCATACGTTCTTCTTCCAACACCTCATTAAGATCGTCTTCAACTTGCACCTGCGAAAAAACGCCTAGTTGTTGATCTGAAAGATACTCGACACCCAAAGGCTTTTTTATATCTATACTGGGTATGTACAATGCACCATCATAATTTGATACTACCGTGCCTTTTTTTACAGAATCGAAAACCGATTTAGTTACTTGTGAATAGGTAATGTTTTTTCCGCTTTTTAACCTTGAGGCAAAAAGATTGCTTTCATCGTAAACGGCTATATTGACTTCTTCACTATTATTTTGCGTGAAATAAATATTTGCACCAATAAGACCTATAAAGAAAAGTGGTGTGAGTAGGGTAGAGAGAATAAAAGTTTTGTTTCGAATGCGTGTCAGGTATTCGCGTTTGGCTACCAATAGTGTTTTGTTCATTTCAATTAGTTGTTAAGCAGTTGTGTTTTCGAATCTTCTTGCTGTAGGTGTTGTATCGACTATTTTGATAAAAATATCATTGAGTGATGGGAGAATTTCGTTGAAGGATCTAATGTTGTAACCTGTATTGATAAAATGCTTCAGCACGTCATTAGAAGTACGTCCTTCTTGAATTCTCACTTGCATGGATGATCCATTTGTTTTTACAATTTCGAATGCATCAGAATGTGTACTTGTATACTCACTATCTAACGTCACATTGAAGATATTTTCTTTGAATTGTTGTTTCACATCTTGCACAGTACCGTCAAGAATATTTTGTCCTTTATTCATTAGCACAATATGGTCACAAATTTCTTCCACCTGCTCCATGCGGTGTGTACTGAAAATAATTGTAGAACCATTTTTTGCCAATTCAAAAATCTCTTCTTTTATCAAGTTGGCGTTTACGGGGTCTAGTCCACTAAAAGGTTCATCTAATATGATGAGTTTAGGATTATGAACAACAGTAGTTACAAATTGTAGTTTTTGACTCATCCCCTTACTTAGGTCTTCTACCTTCTTATTCCACCAACTTTCCATCCCGAGTTTCAAAAACCAATGTTTCACTTTCTGTAAAGCATCAGCATGACTCAAGCCTTTTAACTGTGCTAAGTATAATGCTTGTTCACCGATCTTCATTTTTTTATAAAGTCCACGCTCTTCAGGCATATAACCGATAAGACCTACATCTTTAGTAGCATCAAACGCACGACCATCTAGCAAGACCTCTCCTTCATCAGGAAAGAATATTCCTGTAATGATGCGAAGTAGGGTAGTTTTGCCGGCACCATTTGGACCTAACAAACCGAAAATACTACCCTGATTTACTGTGATATTTACATCATCTAAAGCTTTTTGGGAAACAAAGTTTTTGCTGATGTTTTTTAATTGCAATAATTGCATGAATGATTGAATTGAGTTTTTAAAGATAACTAGTGTTTTGCATTTCACATTTTGCATTTTACATTTACGATATGTGGCAACAATTATTCCGCACCAAATCTGTAGCACGTATAGAACAAGAAGCTACAACAGGACTTACTGATGCACATGGCACTCCTGAAAACTTGCGTCGGGTATTAGGGGTTAGAGATTTGACTTTTATGGGTATTGCTGCTATTGTAGGAGCAGGTATTTTTTCTACAATTGGTACGGCTAGTTATGATGGTGGACCGGGAATTATTTTATTGTTTGTATTTGTATCTATCGCTTGTGGGTTTTCAGCTGTGTGCTATGCAGAGTTTGCAAGTATGGTGCCGGTGTCAGGTAGTGCATATACTTATTCTTATGTAGCTTTCGGGGAAATCATTGCCTGGATCATTGGTTGGGATCTATTAATGGAGTATGCTATTGGTAACATTGCTGTAGCGATTTCCTGGAGCGATTATTTCACTTCTTTATTAGATAATGGCTTTCAAATTGGTAGTAAACATTTTCATTACCACATACCTGATTACCTCACTATGGATTATTGGACTGCAAAAGATGGCGCATCAGATGCAGCAGAGCAAGCATGGCTTACAGCACCGCAAATAGGAGGTTTAAAAATCATTTGTGATATACCGGCATTCATTATTACCGTTATCATTACTTGGATCATTTACATAGGTATTAAAGAAAGTAAGAAGACGACCAACGCTATGGTGGTGCTGAAAATGGGCGTGATATTGTTGGTAATAGTTGCTGGTGCGTTTTATGTAAAGCCGGAAAATTGGACTCCATTTCTACCGAATGGAATGAGTGGAGTACTTGCTGGAACTGCTGCAGTTTTTTTCTCTTACATTGGTTTTGATGCGATAAGCACTACTGCTGAAGAATGTAAAAATCCACAACGAGATTTGCCTAAAGCCATGTTCAATTCACTCATCATTTGTACCATAGTATATATTCTTATAGCGTTGGTATTAACAGGTATGGTAAGTTATACTGAACTCAATTTAGGTGATCCATTAGCTTATGTTTTTCAAGCAAATAATCTGGATTGGTTAGCCGGTATTGTTTCTGTAAGTGCCATCATTGCTACTGCGAGCGTATTACTTGTTTTTCAATTAGGGCAACCGAGGATATGGATGAGCATGAGTAGAGATGGATTATTACCTCCAATATTTTCTCGCATACATCCTAAATATAATATACCTTCTTTCTCTACTATCCTTACCGGTATTGTAGTAGGTATTCCCGCACTTTTTATGAATCTCTCCGAAGTCGTGGCTTTGTGTAGTGTAGGTACTTTGTTTGCGTTTGTATTGGTTTGTGGTGGTATACTAAAACTTCAAAATGATCCTAACAAACCTGCGAGTCGTTTTAAAACTCCTTATATAAATTCCAAATGGATCGTCCCTGTTTTGTTTATCGTAACACTAATTTGCATTCAACAATTTTCAGAAAATGGGATAATAGATTTTTTTTCAATAGAAGTTGCAGAAGGACAAACAAAATGGGATGCGATCAGTGATAAAATCCCTTATGCTGCATTTGGCTTATTGTTCTTTGTGGTTTCTATTTTGTCTTTTTTGAAAAATTATTCACTAATACCTGTGCTTGGTTTTCTAAGTTGTTCCTATTTGCTTTGCGAATCAGGAGCTACGAATTGGGAACGTTTTCTTGTATGGTTGGTAATAGGTTTGATCGTTTATTTCTTTTACGGGAGAAAGCATAGCAAACTAAAGAACAGTACTACCCAATAATTCCCATTTTGATAGAAATATTCTGCAATTGTCCACACTTTTCAAATTATGCTAGGCTGGGATCAAATTCATAAATGATGTAATCATTTTTTTTCTTTATCGACGTTGAGGTCGAATAATAATGGTATTTTTTCGTAATAAATCAATTGAGAAATGTATTATAAATCAATCCTCACCTTTTATAAGAAGAGAGAATGCAAAAAATGTAATAACTCATTGCAGTCTATTTACAATGAGTTTTTTTGACTGGTAAAAAATTGTCTTTATAAATCAATTGTATTTCTTCGCTGCCTTGTCAATAGACTCATTCATGCTTTCATACATTTCTTCGATCAGGCTTTCGAAGATGACATCCACTCCTTCGAAACTTGCGCTTTCCAATTGTTCCTTTTTAAATTTTGCAAGAGGGATGGCTCCTTAGAAAAAATGCGTTGTTTGTTCTCAATCACACTATGGATGAATATACCTGTATTTTTTGAGAAGTTACCATTTTGCTTCTTATTCATTATAATACTTGATACCTAAAAACAGGAGATGTTTGGCTGTATATTTATCCCAAAAGCTAAGTATAGTATGACTGTGTGAATTTTTTTAGTTCACAATCGAATTTAAAATGAAATTGAAAAGCTTGGAATTGAAGTTTCTATTCGAATGCTTTCGCTATCAATGCTGCTTGTTCTTTCGCATGCATTTTACTAAAACCTGTGGCAGATGCTGCACTGGCAGAACGGCTAATATAACGCATGGCAAAATCTTCAGGCATGTTCATCATCAAGAAACTCAACGCACCTTTATTACGTGGTTCTTCCTGTACCCAAATCCATTCGGCGTTTTTGTATTTGTTTTTGAGTTCTGTCAGTTGCTTTATAGGCAATGGATAGATTTGTTCCAAACGCACAACGGCAGTTTCGGTGTTCTTATCTGCAAGTTGTTTGTCACTAAGTTCAAAGTAAACCTTACCAGTACAAAGTAATACACGCTTCACTTTTGTAGCAGTTTTTATGCTTGCATCATCAATTACTTCATGGAAACCTCCTTTAGTAAAATCATCTACCGAAGAGTACGCACGAGGAAGACGTAAGTTCGCTTTTGGTGAAAAATTGATAAGTGGTTTGCGGAAATCCCAAGCTAACTGACGGCGCAATACATGAAAGAAATTCGCTGCAGTCGTAACATTGGTCACTATAATATTATTCTCAGCAGATAATTGCAAGAAGCGCTCCATGCGACCCGAGGAGTGTTCTGGTCCTTGCCCTTCAAAGCCGTGTGGCAAAAGCAAAACCAAGCCACTCATTTTACGCCATTTAGTTTCAGCAGTGCAGATGTATTGATCTATCACTGTTTGTGCGCCATTGGCAAAATCGCCGAATTGAGCTTCCCAAATGGTAAGTATGTAAGGATTCGCAATGGAATAACCGTATTCAAAACCTAACACAGCAAATTCACTTAGCAGTGAATTGTAAATCTGAAAGGTTCCTTTATCTGAAATCGTACTAAGACGATTGTACTCTTCGTAAGTTTTTTCATCATGCAACACAGCATGACGATGAGAGAAAGTACCACGTTGAATATCTTGCCCACTCATACGCACAGAGTTGCCATCTGCCAAAATACTTGCATAAGCTAATAACTCACCCGTTGCCCAATCAATCATTTTCTTTTCATCATACAATTTCACCTTTTCATCTAGCAACTTTTGTATTTTCTTCAATGGTTTAAAACCATCCGGCACGCTCATTATTTTATTAAACAGTTTTGTAAATTCTGTTTTTTTGATGGCAGTATCAGGTGATTTGTCAAAGTCTTTAGCTCCTGCGTGACGCAGTTTTTGCCAGGTTTGTTCTACAGGCTGAAGTTGATAGGGAATGGGTTTTTGTTTTACCTCATCCAGACGCTCTTGCAATTCATCCCAGAATTTTTTCTCCATATCCTTTGCAAGGGACTGTGCGTCTTCTTCACCTTGTGCCAGTAAATATTTGGTGTAAACCTCACGTGGATTAGGATGTGTCTTGATAACCTCATACATCTTCGGTTGCGTGAAGCTCGGATCATCACCTTCATTATGTCCATGGCGGCGATAGCACACCATGTCAATAAAAATATCCTGATTATATTCCTGGCGATAAGCGACTGCTAATTCACAAGCTTTCACAACTGCTTCGGGATCATCCCCGTTTACATGCAACACAGGCGAATGCAGCATTGATGCGACACTCGTACAATAATCTGAAGAACGAGCATCATCAAAATCTGTTGTAAATCCTATCTGATTATTAATAATGAAATGAATAGTTCCACCAACAGAGTAGCCCTTCAGTTTACTCATTTGCAATAATTCATACACAACACCTTGTCCGGCAATAGCGGCATCACCATGTATCAATATTGGTAACACATTATCGTATTCATTATCATAAAGCGTATCTGCTTTAGCGCGTGCAAAACCTGCAACAACAGGATCCACAACTTCAAGGTGAGAAGGATTAGGTGTCAACTGCACATTCACTTCTATATCATCCACCGTCTTAATATTGCTACGGAAACCAAGGTGGTATTTCACATCTCCGCTACCCATCGTAGTATCAGCAGGCATATTCCCTTCAAACTCAGAGAATATTTGTTCGTAAGTTTTGCCGAGTGTGTTTGCCAGTACATTTAATCTACCTCTGTGTGCCATGCCAATCACCACTTCACGTGCTCCACCTTTTGCTGCTTTATTTATTAAAGTATCCAACGCTGCGATGGTCGTTTCACCACCTTCTAAGCTAAAACGTTTTTGACCAATGTATTTAGTATGTAAGAATTTTTCGAAAATTACGCCCTCATTCAACTTCTCCAATACACGTTTTCTTTCATCCAGCGTAAGTTTTTTATCCATCATCTCCTTGTATGCATTCTGCACCCAGATACATTTTTCATGGTTGTTGATGTATGTGTACTGAATACCCACATGCCCTGCGAAAATGCGTTTGAGATTATCTACAATGGCAGAAAGCTTCGCTTTTCCTAAGCCTATAAATTCACCTGCATAAAATTCTGTTTCTAAATCTGCATCACTAAGTCCCACGTCTTGTAATGAAAGTCGTGCTTTACGGTCTTTACGCGCACGAATAGGATTAGTGTCTGCTACTAAGTGTCCACGTTTACGATAGTTTTTTATGAGTTGAAGAACTGCGAATTCTTTTTTTAGTTGCTCGTTGGAAACCTGTGTTCCATCTGTCTTTACAGCTCCATTGCCATTTTTGGCAAGAGCAAAATCAAATCCTTCGAAGAATTTTTTCCATTCGGGATCAACGGTTGTGCTATCTTTTTGATAATCTTCATAAAGATTTTCCATGTAAGACGGATGAGAATTCATCACGTAAGAGAAGTCTTTCATCTTGGTAGTTTCAGTACAGCTTTTTCTTGGTTGTAACGCTCAAAGTTAAAGAAAATCGGGAGTTGGCAAGCGGTAAAGACTTAAGGCTATAAATAATTTTTATTGTTCTAGTTATAATACAAACTAACTTCATTACTAGCATAATAGCTAAGTTTTGATACTGAAGAAGTACAGTATATAAATCTAATCCTAACTTTGCATGCATGTACACGAAGCAAGTAGAAGAGCTAATCCCTAATGATTTTGCAGCTAATTCTAAAGTATGGATATTTCAGGGGAATCGTCCGTTTATAGAAAAGGAACAAAAAGAGATCGATGAACAACTTCATCAGTTTTATGCACAATGGCAAGCACATGGAGCGCCTGTAAAAGGCTGGGCAAAATTGTTGTTCAACCAATTTATAGTGGTGATGGCTGATGAAGATGCGACACATGTAAGTGGTTGCAGTACAGATGGAATGATGCGTGTTATCAAGAGTTTGGAAAGGCAGTATTCCGTCAACTTTTTTGATAGAATGACCGTTACATTTTTGAAGAATGATAAAGCTGAAATGTTGCCTTTTAATCAGGTGCAGTACGCATTGGATAAAGGTTACATAAATGAAGAAACACTCACCTTCAATAATATTGCCACAGACAAAAAGCAACTGTTAGAAACTTGGTTAGTTCCATTGAAAGAAAGCTGGTTGGCTAGCAGAGTAAAACTTGCTGCAAGCTAAAATGCGAATAGTTTAATAGTATTTCTAAGTTGAACGGTGCCATCGCCACTAAAGTTTCATAGTTATTTTATTACCGATGCAATAAAATTACTTCTTCATGTACATTACTTCTTTCACCAATTTTACGGTACGAGGAATATCAGGTAGATAAGCCGCCACGAGATTAGGCGCGTAGTGCATATTCGTATCAGCAGAGCAAATACGACGAATAGGAGCATCCAAATAATCGAATGCTTCTTTCTGTATACGGTATGTGATTTCGGAAGACACACTACTGAATGGCCATTGCTCTTCAACAATTACCA
>CBFGYQ010000069.1:0-8628 GCA_965652995.1 uncultured bacterium | reverse complement strand
CGGTACAAGTAACCGGACAAACCACTCGTGACAAACTACCTGAGTATATGGATCTTGTTACGGAAATCTTACACGAACCTACATTCCCATCTGAAGAATACAAAGCCATAGTTGCAGAAACTATCAGCGCAATAGAAAGAGAACGCAGCGAGCCGCAAGCCATTGCAGGTAGAGAGTTAAGCCGTATTGGCAATGACTTCCCTAAAGGACACATACTACATGCTAATACAGTAGAAGAAGATCTTGCGGCCGTGAATGCCACTACGTTGGATGATGTGAAAAAATTCTACAAAGAATATTATAACGGCAGCACTGCCACGGCTTCTTTGGTAGGCGATTTTGATGTAGCTGTAGCCAAACAAAAAATGAGCAAGCTCCTAGATAACTGGAGTGCTATCAAAAGCTATACACGTGTATCTGATCCTTACAAAGAAATAAAAGCAGAAGACAAAGACATAAAAACACCGGATAAGAAAAACGCAATGCTGATGGCAGGAATGGATTTCAAAATGAAAGACGACAACCCTGATTATCCGGCATTGATGATGGGCAACTTTATCTTCGGACAAGGATTTTTAAACTCTCGTTTGGCTACGCGCATCCGTCAGAAAGAAGGAATCTCTTATGGTGTAGGTTCGTTCATGTCTGCAAGTGCGTTGGATGATAAAACAGGATTTGGTTCTTATGCCATTTACAACCCTGAGAACAGAGACAAATTAATGTCTGCCTACAAAGAAGAACTGAACAAGTGGGTGAATGAAGGTATTACACAAGAAGAACTGGATGCAGCAAAAACAGGTATCATACAATCTCGCCAGAGAAGCCGCGCCAGCGATGGACAACTTGCCAGCAAGCTAAGCAGTAATTTATTCTTAGGGCGCACCATGCAGTTTGATAAAGAGATAGATGAAAAACTAGAGAAACTGACTGTTGCACAAGTGAATGCTGCTATCAAAAAATACATTGACCCCTCGAAGATGAGCTATGTAAAGGCCGGGGATTTTAAATAGTTTTTTCTGATTTTAGTTTGATAAATAACCGCTTTTCACAGCGGTTATTTTTTTGAGAGAAACTTTTGATAACATCTTCTTTTTCGAAAGAGTACATTTGTTTGATTTCGAAAATTAAATTGATTAAACACGATGAATATTGACGACTACTCATTTCATGATGCACAAATTTTAAACGTTACGGAAAACTCTGAGCATCATAGTCTTGAATTTTTGATTGACTTTCCAGTTGATTGGGACAACAATATCTTTGAGCATAGAATTTTAAAATTTTCGGATGTAATAACCTACTGTATTAAGGAAATACCCTTTGCTGGATGCCCAACTATTTTGGATATAGTGAATTTTGGTGTAATAGTTAAAACCTTTGGAGAAGGAAGAAATGAACTAAAAATTAAAAGAACAAAAATTGAAATTCAAACAAACGCTGGAGACAGAATAATAGAATTTTCAAGCTGCGAATTATTGCCCGTTTGATCAATATTCAGCATTCTAACAGCGTAGTAGAGAAGTAATTGCGTGATGAATATTTTATCTCACCCAAACCTTTCCTTCAATCTCTCCACATTGTTCTTTTCACTTCCTACAAAAATTTCCTCTCCATACACCACCACTGGGCGTTTCAAGAAAGTATAATGCTCTAAAAGGTATTTTTTGTAATCGCTTTCTGTAAGGTTTTGCTTTGCCAGTCCTAATGATTTATACAGCATGGCTCGCTTGCTAAATAGCACTTCATAAGTGCCGGCTAATTTCTTTAGTTCCTCTATTTGCTTTGTTGTAACAGGTTCTGTTTTGATATCCTGCATCGTAAAGCCATATTTCTTTGTATTAATATGGTTCAATATTTCTTTACAGGTATCGCAGGTAGAGAGGTAGAAGATGGTGTTGGTCATGGTAATAAACATTTAGCCTCATTCTCATCAATTATACTATATTTCATAAACTCAAGCAGTTTTGTTGTAATACATTTTCTTCTTACATTTGCACTCGGAAATAACAAAAAAGAAAGGGGCTCTGCAAAGTGCCCCTTGTTTTTTACCTATGGCAGAAGTATTAGAGCAAATCAGAGAAATGGTGGAGCCGATGTTGGAAGGCACCGATATGTTTGTAGTGAATATTAAAATAAAACCTACTAATAACATCAAAGTGTTTTTAGATGCAGATTCCGGATTATCAATTGCTAAAAGCGCGCAGATCAACAGGAAACTTTATCATGCTATAGAAGAGAAGCAACTGTTTCCTGATGGAGATTTTTCTTTGGAAGTATCTAGTCCTGGAGTAGATGAACCTCTAGCTTCTGAAAGGCAATACAAGAAAAACGTTGGTCGCACAGTGGCTATAGCTTTTAATGACGAGACGCCAGAAAAAACCGGTGTATTAAAAGAAGTGCTAGAAGATAGTCTAGTGTTAGAAGTAAAGCTCCCCAAAAAAAAAGAAACCGAAACAATAGAAATACCTTTTTCAATAATAAAATCAATAACAGTACAAATCGTTTTTTAAATGTTTAATAATCATGGCTAGTATCAATTTAATTGACTCATTTCAGGAATTTAAAGACGCAGAAAATATAGACCGTCCTACCCTGATGAAAGTGATAGAAGATGTGTTCAAAACCTTGCTCCGTAAGAAATACGGTACAGATGAGAACTTTGACGTAATTGTGAACGACCAAACAGGAGACTTGGAAATCTTCCGCCGTCGAGTGATCGTAGAAGACGGTTTTTCAGAAGATGATAATCTTGAAATTGAATACGCAGAAGCCATCAAAATAGAGCCAGACTACAGTGTGGGTGAAGAAGTATATGAAGAAATGGATGTTACCGAATTCGGTCGTAGAGCCGTATTAGCAGCAAAACAAACACTCGCTTCTCGTATTGGTGACCTTAAAAAGAAAAATCTTTTAGATAAATATGCTGACCGTGTTGGTGAAATCATCAGCGGTGAGGTTTATCAAATATGGAAGAAAGAGATTTTGTTGCTGGATGATGAAGGCAATGAATTGATCCTTCCAAAATCAGAACAAATACCAACGGACTTCTTTAAAAAAGGAGAAAGTGTACGTGCCGTAGTGAAAAAAGTAGAGATGAGAAATAACTCTCCCGTTATTATCCTTAGCCGCACACATCCATCTTTCTTAGAAAAACTTTTAGAAATAGAAGTGCCTGAAATAATGGATGGACTGATTGTTGTAAAGAAAATAGTGCGCGAACCGGGTGAGAGAGCCAAAGTAGCTGTAGAAAGCTATGATGATCGTATAGATCCGGTGGGTGCTTGTGTAGGGATGAAAGGTAGTCGTATTCACGGAATCGTTCGTGAGTTGAGAAATGAGAATATTGACATCATCAACTTCACCAACAATCAACAATTGTTGATTCAACGTTCTCTTACTCCTTCCAAGATCAGCCGTATGGAGTTGAATAACGAAACCAAAAAAGCGGATGTCTACCTAGAACCGGATCAAGTGTCCTTGGCTATCGGTAGAAAAGGTGTGAACATCAAATTGGCTCAAGAGCTTACCGGCTATAGCATAGATGTTTATAGAGATGTTCAAGATGAAGAAATGGATTATGATATTGACTTGGAAGAATTTGCAGATGAGATCGATAGCTGGGTAATAGATGAATTTAAAAAGATAGGATGCGACACGGCATTAAGCGTATTGGATCTTTCAGTAGAAGAGTTGGTACGTCGTACCGACTTGGAAGAAGATACCGTAAAAGATGTGCAGCGCATTCTTAAAGAAGAGTTTGAAAGCGAAGAGGGGTAAGCTTTTCGTTGCAATAACTTAAAATGCTTTATTAAAGCAAAATGTGTAGGTTTGTACGTTAAGTCTTTACAGGCCTGAAATGTGGTAAATATTTGATTGACTAAAATATAGAATGGCGACAGTAACAAAAACACCGAGACTACTTGCAGCAGCAAAAGAATTTAATATCGGGAAAGACACACTCGTTGAGTTTCTTACCGGTAAAGGTTTTGAAGTAAATGCAAGTAATCCGAACACAAAGATTTCAGAGGAGATGTATGATGCCTTGCAGGATGAGTTTGCACAAGACAAAGCTGCTAAGCGCAAAAGCGATGCGATCGACCTGCCTCGTGGGGGTGGTACTACACACGACCTGAAACTAAAAGACGAACCGAAAAAAGAAGAAATAAAGAAAGAAGAGCCGAAGATAGAGACTCCAAAAGTAGAAGAACCCGTAATAGAAGAAGTACCAGTAGAGGAACCTCAAAAAATTGAAGCGCCTGTTGCAGAAGTATCGGAAGAAGCTCCAAAGAAAAAAACTACTAAAAAGACAGAAAAGGAAGAGCAAGAAGAATCTTCTGAGGAAGAATCCTCCCATATAGAAACCAAATCTCCTAAACTCGAAGGCCCTAAGATTCTTAACAAAATCAACTTGGACGATATGAATCTCAGCACTCGTCCTAAAAAAGGTGCAGCCAAAAAAACTACAGCCAAAAAAGCAGAAGAAGTAGAAGCCAAAGAGGATGCAAAGGCTAAATCAAAGAAAACAAAAGAGGTAGCAGAAGAGGAAGAGATAAAAGAAAAACCGGAACAAAAACCGGAAATAGAAACTCCTACAGTACCTGAACCAATTATTCCAGAACCAAAACCTGAAGCAAAGGCAGAAGAAACAGAAGAGAAAAAGGAGCATATAGAAATGAAAGCTCCAAAGCTTGAAGGACCTAAGATTATCGGTAAAATTGACTTGTCTTCTCAACAACAATCTTCCCGTCCGGATAATAGAGACAGAGAGAAAAGGAATAGAAAACGCATACCTGTACAGAAAAAGCCTGAAACTCAAAAACCGGGTGAAAGTGGTGACCAACGCCAAGGTAACCGTGAAGGTGGTTTTAGACAAGGTGGTGGACAAGGTTTCCGTCCAGGTGGTGGACAAGGCGGTGATCGCAGAGGTGGTGGACAAGCTGGTGGTGGGAGATTTGATAGAAGGGGTGGTGATCGTAGAGGTGCACCTCAAACGCAACAACAACAAGAGATTGACCAAAAAGCGATACAAGACAAAATCCGTCAAACACAAGCGAAACTTGCTGGCGGTGGTGCTAAGGGTAAAAATCAAAAATCAAAATACCGCAGAAACAAACGTGAAGAAATGGCTGAGAAACGTGCAGCCGAAGAATCAGGTTTGGGTGATAAGAAAATTCAGGTTACAGAATTCATTTCTGTAAGTGAATTGGCCAACTTATTAGATGTAAGCTTCGCTGATGTTATCAGTAAATGTATGGGCTTAGGCATCATGGTGTCTATCAACCAACGTTTGGATGCGGAAGTAATTGAATTGGTATCAGAAGAATTCGGCTACGAAGTAGAGTTTATCAATCTGGAACAAGAAGCTGAAGGTGAGGATGAAGATGAAGTAGATGCAGAAGAAGATTTAGTTGCAAGAGCTCCTATCGTTACCATCATGGGTCACGTAGATCATGGTAAGACATCTTTGCTTGACTATATAAGAAGTGCAAATGTTGTGGCTGGTGAAGCCGGCGGTATCACACAGCACATTGGTGCATATCAGGTTACAACAAGTGGCGAAAAGAAAATCACGTTCTTAGACACACCAGGTCACGAAGCGTTTACGGCGATGCGTGCTCGTGGTGCAAAAGCAGCGGATATTGCGGTGATTGTTATTGCAGCGGATGATGCGATAATGCCACAAACAAAAGAGGCAATATCTCACGCACAAGCAGCACAGTTGCCTATGATATTTGCCATCAACAAAATAGATAAAGAAGGTGCAAATCCTGAGAAGATAAAAGAACAACTTGCCAATATGAATATATTGGTGGAAGATTGGGGGGGTAAATTCCAAAGCCAGGAAATATCTGCCAAGAAAGGATTGAATGTAGATGCGCTTTTAGAAAAAATACTTTTAGAATCTGAATTATTAGAACTTAAAGCAAATCCCGAACGTTATGCAACGGGTTCTGTGATTGAAGCATCTTTGGATAAAGGACGTGGTTTTCAAGCTACTGTATTGGTACAAAACGGAACGCTTGAACAAGGAGACATGGTAGTGTGTGGACAGTATTACGGTAAGATAAAAGCTATGTTCAACGAGCGTAGCCAGCGTATTGAAAAAGCAGGGCCTTCATCTCCTGTACAAATACTAGGATTAAATGGTGCGCCACAGGCGGGTGAAAAATTGAAAGTATTTGAAGATGAGAATGAAGCAAAACAAATCGCGACACATCGCTCTCAAATTCTTCGCGAGCAAGGTATTCGTACCCGTAAGCACATTACACTTGATGAGATCGGTCGTCGTTTGGCATTGGGTAACTTTAAGGAACTTTCTGTTATCATCAAAGGTGATTTCGATGGTTCTGTAGAAGCATTGAGTGATTCCTTACAAAAACTTTCTACTGAAGAGGTAGCGGTGAATGTAGTACACAAAGGTGTTGGTCAAATCACGGAATCGGATGTACTATTGGCAACTGCATCAGATGCTATTATCATCGGCTTCCAGGTACGTCCTGCCGCACAAGCTGCAAAACTTGCCGAAAATGAAAATATTGAAATACGTTTCTACTCTATTATCTACGATGCGATAGAAGAAATCAAGAGCGCGATGGAAGGTTTACTAGAGCCTAAGATTGAGCGTAAAACAGTTGCAAATGTGGAAGTACGTGAGGTGTACAAAATTAGTGGTGTAGGGACTATCGCAGGCTGTTATGTATTGGATGGTAAAATCTCCCGCAACTCTAAGATCAATCTCATACGCGATGGTATTGTGGTATTCAATGGTGAATTAGCATCATTAAAACGTTTCAAAGACGATGCTAAAGAAGTAGCAGCCGGTTACGAATGCGGTATGTCTATCAAAAACTACAACGACATTCGCCAAGCAGATATCATAGAAGCTTATGAAGAAGTGGAAGTGAAAAGGACGTTGTAATAATCTCTTTCCATAATTATTTGAAAAGGTCGTCTTTAGTTAAGACGACCTTTTGTTTCTATTCAATACCTTTTTCTTCTACTTTCTTTTTTCCAAAACAGATTCTACGACTCATGATTATGTACAAAAGCGAATATTTGCCTAAATAAATAGTATGGGCTAACTCTACTACCTAAACTCTTCTTTACTTATACCCCAACCCCATATTATACCACAAAAAAGATAGCATATCCGTCTTTTCATCAATGATCATAGCGGTGGGTTTCCCAGCTCCGTGTCCGGCTTTGGTTTCAATGCGTATCAATACCGGCTTTTTGCAACTCTGTGATTTTTGAAGTTCAGCAGCAAACTTGAAAGAGTGCGCCGGCACTACCCTATCATCATGATCGCCAGTGAGCACCATTGTTGCAGGATAGCAAGTCCCTTTTTTTACATTGTGTACCGGTGAATATTTATAGAGATAATCAAACATTTCTTTGTTGTCATCAGCAGTACCGTAATCATAAGCCCAACCTGCACCCGCTGTAAATTTGTGATAACGAAGCATATCTAAAACCCCTACAGCAGGAAAACAAACTTTGTATAAATCAGGCCGCTGTGTCATGCAAGCTCCTACCAGCAATCCACCATTAGAACCGCCTGATATTGCGAGGTACTCTTTAGATGTAAATTTTTCTTTAATTAGATATTCAGCAGCAGCAATAAAATCATCAAAAACATTTTGTTTGTTCATCTTCGTCCCTGCATTATGCCAATCATCGCCGTACTCGCCACCACCGCGAATGTTAGGCACTGCATAAACACCGCCGTTTTCCATAAACACGAGATTGGTAACGCTGAATGCCGGAGTGATGCTTACACTAAATCCACCATAGCCATAAAGTATCAGTGCATTTTTACCCGTTTGCTGCATTCCTTTTTTGTAGGTGATGATCATTGGTACTTTAGTCCCATCTTTAGAAAGATAAAAAACTTGTTTACTCTCGTATTGCTTTGGATCAAATTTTACAGCAGGTTTTTTATAGATTTCAGATTTTCCGGTTGCGATCGTGTATTTGAAAATCGTGGGGGGATAGATATAAGATGTATACGAATAATAGACTTCTTTTTCTTCCATCTTACCGCTAAAACCACCAGCAGTTCCTAAGCCTGGCAACTCAATAATACGTTCTTGCTTCCCATCAAGGTTGTATTGAAACACTTGTGATACGGCGTCTTTAAGATATTGTGCAAAGAATTTTTTGCCACAAGTACTTATGCTAAGTGGAAATTTTGTTTCAGGTATTAGGTCTTTCCAATTTTCAGGTTTAGGGTCACTACCATCTACCAGTACTAACTTTCTGTTGGGTGCATTTTGATTGGTGAGGATATACAATTTTCCACCTTCTGCATACACCACCTCTTGCTCATTTTCAAAGCCTGTAACAATTGGTATTATCGGTGCTTTACTGGCAGTAATATTCTGAATGTATAACTCATTACCATAAGTAGCATTTGCGGCAGAGATAACTAAATAGTTTTGATCTTCAGTCACGTAGCCGCCTACATATCTGCGAGGTGTATCTTCACCACCAAAAATAAGTCCATCTTCTGTTTGTTTCGTTCCTAGTTTATGATAGTATAATTTATGAATCTCTGTCTTGCCTGACAATTCACTACCCTCTTTGAATTTGATGTTTTCTAGAATAGAGTTTGGCTTAATAGCAGCA